>NZ_CALJLR010000005.1:0-293531 GCF_937982575.1 uncultured Arcobacter sp.
AAAATCACGCAGATACGGCAGACTCTTATAATTGCTTAGGCGTTTATTATGATAGAATAAATGATTTTGAAAAAGCAAAAGAGTACTTAGATAAAGCATTAAAGATAAGATTGGAAGTATTAGGAGAAAATCACGCAGATACGGCAGACTCTTATAATTGCTTAGGCGTTTATTATGATAGGATAAATGATTTTGAGAAATCAAAAGAGTACTATGATAAAGCACAAAAAATAAGATTGGAAGTATTAGGAGAAAATCACGCAGATACGGCAGACTCTTATAATTGCTTAGGCGTTTATTATGATAGGATAAATGATTTTGAGAAATCAAAAGAGTACTATGATAAAGCATTAAAGATAAGATTGGAAGTATTAGGAGAAAATCATGCTGATACTGCAGAGTCTTACAATAATTTAGGTTTTTATTATTATAGGGTAAATGAGTTAGTAAAAGAAAGAGAGTACTTTGAAAAAGCACTAAGAATTTCTTTGAAACTAGGGAATAGGATTTCTAATATAAATAAAAGTACAAAACTTTTTTATAATAATTTAAAGTCTATTTCGTATAAAAAATTCTTTATTGATTCAAGCTTTAGTATTGCACCTTTTGTTAAAAAAGCAAAAATTGAAAACTTCAAACTTTTAAAAGATTTTGAAATAGAGTTTTCACCAAATATAAATATTATAATAGGGGAAAATTCTTCAGGAAAAACATCTTTATTACAAGCACTTACTTTAGGACTTTTAGAAGAGAATTATAGTGGAGAATCAAATGAAAAGTATCCAAACTACATAACAAAAAGTAAAGATAGTGCTAATATTGATTTAACGATAGATGAATATAAAAAGAGTGTTAAAATAACATCTCAAGAAAGAACAATAGATAATATTATACTTTCTCCTTTTGTTTTATCATATGGTTCAAATATCTTTACAAAATACAAGCTTGAAGTAAATGATTTGGTTTCAGATATTTTAGAAAAAAAGATTACAAATAATTTTACAAACTCTATTTTTAAAGATTATGTAGATGAGTTTCATAATCCAAAAAGTATTTTAAATGAACTTGAAAGAATTGATACACGAAGAGCAAAAGAGGTAAAAAAAATATTTATAAATACTATAAATAATTTACAAGATGAATATGAGCTAGTATATGATAAAGGAAAGTATTTTTTTAAACACAATAATAAAAATATTTTTAAATTAGAAAACTTAAGTGAAGGATATAGAAATAATATCTTACTTATAACAGATATTTTAGTAAGAATTTTAGGGATAGGAAAAACTCCTGAAACAATAGAAGGTGTTATCTTAATAGATGAGTTTGATAGACATCTTCATCCAAAATGGCAATCAAATATTGTATCTAAACTACTAGATACTTTTCCGAAAATTCAATTTATTTTAACTACCCATAATCCTATGTCAATATTAGATAGAAACGAAGATGAAATAACTATTATTAAAGAAATAGATGGAAAGCTAGAAGCTCAAAAAGGTTCAGGTACTAAAAATATTGATGTTGGAATGGTACTTTTAAAATATTTTGGAGTAAATTCTTTAGTAGGTGAAGAGATGCAAAAAAACCTATCAAAATTTACTAAGATAAAGCTTTTAGATGAATTAACAGATGAACAAGAGGATGAACTAAAAAGTTTAGAAGATAAATTAAGTGAAACAGTTGCAACAAACTTTATTTACAATAGAGGATACTTTCAGTTCTTAAAATTTATAAAAGAACATAAAGATATAGAATTTGAAAAATTAGATGAGATGAGTGAAGATGAAATAGATGATTTATTAAAGGATTTTGAGGAATCTTTATGATAGATATGAGAGAGATTTATGTAGATAAACTTTTCCAAGAAGCTCTAACAGAGTTTAACCATAAGGAACTTGATGGAGATTGCACTGGAGTGAGTGAATGTAAATGGAAAGTTTTTAAAAAAGCTTTTTTAGAATTTACTAATTCTAAATGTCCTATTTGTGAAAAATTAATAGATGAATATTCTCATATTGACCATTATCGACCAAAAGATAAAACTTTATACCCATTTTTGGAGTGTTGTTATCAAAATTACATGTTAATGTGCCCTGTTTGTAATAGTACCTATAAGAAAACTGATTTTCCATTATATGGTCAAAATAGAATACGGGCTAAAAATAAGTCTGAGTTGACAAATGAAAAGCCACTTATTGCTAATCCTTTACATGATGATATTTACGAACTTTTTGAATTGCAGTTTATTAATACTACAAAGGGTAAGTCAATTTTAATTCTTAATCCAAGAAAAGATTTAGATGAATATAAAAAAGCAAAAGCAGAAAAAACAATAGAATTTTATGGAATAGGTAATTGTGATAATAATGAGAAAATGAGTAGTTGTAGAATAGATTTATTGGAAGAACATTATGAAAGGCTTTTAGATTTTGCTAGATTATCTAAGAAGTGTTTAACTCAAAAAACAGAAGAAAATAAAAAGATATTAGCAGGTTATGTTAAGGATAAACCTAATATAAAGAAATATGGATTTTATAAGTTTATAGTGAAGAACCAATTTAAAATTGCGGTTTAGTAAGTAGAAGTTATATTTATAATTAAAAGGTTTTTGTAAAAATGAACACAGAAAAACTAAAAGATGTAGAGTCTGAATTTTTTGATGCCTATCCAAAGGGCTTTGAGGATGAGAAGTTAATTAAACTTATAAAAAAGTTCAACCCTGAAAAGCTAGAAGCCTATGCAAAAGATGCTTTTCAAAAAGAGAATTTTTCAGACCCTCATTTTATAGCAGAGGCATATTTTAAAACTATCCAAAAATCAGTTATGGTATCACTTTTTGATAAGGTTAAACTTCGTGATGTGATTAAGGCTTTGACTTCATATGAAAAAGATATGCTGAGTATCGAACTTTATGAACTGTTGCATGGAAATAAGAAAAATGGTTTTGAAGGGCTTGTGGAGTTTTTAGCTGAGTTTGGTATGGCAAAGTGGACTTTGGTTACTCTTGTACCTTATAGTATAAATAGGCAAACAGAGTATTTTATTAAACCCACAACTACAAAAAATATCATAAAGTATTTGGAGATACCAGACTTGATATATAAACCAAGACCATCTTATGAGTTTTATAAAGAGTATTCAAAAGTATTAGATACTATTAAATCAAAAGTTTCAGGACCACTATCCTTTGACAATGCTGCTTTTACAGGATTTTTAAAAATGGGTATTGAAATTTGTAATGAGCAATAAACAATGAAGATAGAAATAATAGAGTATGACCACCACTTTAAAAAAGATATTCCTATTCTTTTTACAAACACTATTCATAAAACTTGCAATAAAGATTACACCCAAGCCCAACTTGATGCATGGGCAAATCCAAATATAGATTTTGAAATTTGGGAAAAAAAAGTAGCTAAAACGAAACCATATTTAGCTATTATTCAAAACAAGTTAGTAGGCTTTGTAGAGTTTTATGAAGATTATATTGACTGTTTTTATATTCATCATCAGTATCAAGGTATGGGTGTAGGAAAAAGTTTAATGGAACATGTTTTATCAATAGCAAAAAATAATAATATATCTAAAATAAAAGTTGATGTAAGTATTACTGCTAAGCCATTTTTTGAAAAATTTGGATTTAAGCAAGTAAAAATGAACCATGTAAAAAGGTGCGATGAAGAGTTGATTAATTTTTCTATGCAATTAGATAATAAATAAAATTGGAGTTTTAATGAAAGTAACAAAAGTAAAAGACCTAATGATTTCAGGTCTTAGTACAACTACAAATAACAAGTTCGAATTAGAATCAGAAGATGGTAAAATTCCTCAGTTGTGGGAAGATTATATTGAGAAAAATGTTTATGGAAGTACTTTTAATAAAGCAAATAGTAAATATATGTATGGTGTTTATACTGACTATACAAGTGATGTAAATGGTGACTATACAGTAACTGTGGGTGTTGAAGTTACAAAACCTAAAAATGCTATTGTTATTAAAGATGAAAGATATTTAGTATTTTCAAACAAAGGTGAGCTTCCTGATATGGTTTTACAAACTTGGGCTGAGATTTGGGAATACTTTGAAAACAATAGTGAATATGAAAGAAAATATAGTATAGATTTTGAAAAATATGTTAAAGAAGATGAGATAGAGATTTATATCTCTATAAAATAAAAACCTTACAAAATATCAATATGCTTGATATTTTGTAAATAAAAATAGTCCTGCCATTATAAGTACAAGTCCTACCATAGCGATTAGATTTAAAGAGCCTGTTCCTAAAAATATCATTCCACCAATCAATGCAAAAACTACCTCTGTAGCTTGTGTAGCATCAACTGCTGCAAGTTCGTTTGAATTTTTAGCGATATTTCTAGTATATAAAAATATTGAAGTTGCAAATACACCTGAGAATAGAGCTACAAAGGCTGTATTCATTATTTGAGAGTCACTTGGTGCACTTGGTTGAATAATAGCTATTAAAACAAACCACAATGGTAAAGAGCCAAGAGAGAGTAAAAATACTTTATTAAAAGCATTGTTTAAGAGCTTTGATTTAATTTGTGGTACATTTTTATGTTCACCATTCTTTGCTTCCCATACAAGTTGATTTCCTATTGGATAACAAAAAGAGGCAATAAGAATAGGAAATCCACCTAACAATAGAGCTTTTAAATCAAATGTTTCCATATGAGCTAGATTTACTAAACAAACTCCAACGAATATTATAATTGAAAAAAACCAAATCTTTTTAGGAAATTTTTTACCAAAAAACATCAACACAAAAAGAGTAGCTACAACTGTAAATTGCCAAGTGGCAGCTATTACCCAACCAGGAGAAAAATCAGCACTAAAACAAATCAAGGCATAAAAAAATCCAAATCCTACTGTTCCGCTTATTGTCCAGAAAATATAATTACTAAGGTATAGTTTACATACATCAATAACTCTTTGAATTCCACCTTGGAATATCAAAACAAGAGCTAAAAATATTATCATAAAAAAGTATCTAAGTGTTGCAGACCAAAGCCAATGTCCACCTGATATACTCATAAGTTCATTTAAAACAAATGTAGTACTAAAAAATGCACCAGCAATAATTCCTAATATAATTAATTTAAACATTTATAATATCCGATAAAACAATTTTGCAGAACTCTAACATAATGTCACTTTATCTTTTTTGTGGTATATTTATTAAAAAATTAAATTCTTGGGTTTATATGAAAACAATAGCAAAAATAATTTCACTTAAAGTTGGAAAAGCAAAAGAGTTAAAGAATAAAGAAAAGGTAATACAGTCAGCTATAAATAAAAAAATTGTAGAAGAGTCATATCTTACAAAAATAGGTTTTAAAGGTGATGACCAAGTTAATAAAAAATATCATGGTGGACCTAATAAAGCGGTACTTTTTTACTCTTCTTTAACTTATGAAAAATTAAATGAAGTACTAAATATAAATTTAGACTATAAAGATATATCACCTTTAGGTGAAAACTTACTTGTATCAGAAATTACTGAAGAAGATATTTGTGTAGGAGATATTCTGAAGCTAGGAGATGCTGTTGTTCAAGTAACACAGCCAAGAGAACCTTGTAATGTATTAAATATAAATACAAAAACAAAAGAGATGCTAAAAACTGTAATCAAATATGGATATACAGGATGGTATGCAAAAGTTATAGAAGAGGGTGTTGTAAAACAAACGAATAGTGTAGAACTTGTTGAAAGATTATTTCCAAATCTAACAATTGAAAAATTAAACAATGCAAAAGCAAACCCAAAAGAAAATCTTGATTTTATACAAGAAACTATATCTTGTGAAGTATTGGGAGCGCCTTTTAAAGAGGCTTTAGAAAAACATTTGGGATAAAATAGTATTAAACTATTTTATCCACTTCATATTCATAACAATCTTTTATATCACTATACTCAAAATCTTTATATTCTGGTGATGTTATCTCATAATTTAGTCTTGTAAGCTCATCATTGAGACTAACTTTTGAAAAATCCATAGAATGTAACTTTGGAAAATCCTCAATTATATTACCAATTGTAGTTATTGAATCAAAGGCATTTGGATCAAATGGAAGTTTACTTTTTTTACTCATAGATATCCTTATTTTATCGTATAATTAACTACAATGCATTTTTCATTCTTTTGCTTTTAATCTTGCTTTTAATGCTTTTGATGCAAGAGCATATCCACCATTTGAACTATCTACAAAGTGAATATGTTTACCATGTCGCTCAAAAATAAGACAAGTCATCAATGCTGAGTCTGATTTGTGTATACCATAGACTAAATAGTCATCTTGATACTCTTTTTCTAAATAATCCTCAAGCTCTTTTGTTTGTATTTTATCTGTTGAAATTACCATTCTTAGCATATCATCAAACTTTTCTGTGTCTGTAGTTCTCATGATTCTATTTTTATAATCACCCCATTTACCAATAGAAAACTTCATAAGAAAAACTCCAAGTAAATTTTCAATAATAATCCCTATTATCGCAAAAAATTTAGAAAAAATATTTAAAGAAGAGAGTGAAGCCTCTGTATTTAAAACTTTTGGATTAAATGAAACATTAAGTTGATTTATCTCTTTTATAGGATTTCTTTGGGTTTGAGAACCTGCTATTTCGTCTATTTTATTTAAAACATTTTGATAAATAACATTTGATTTTTCGAGGTTTGTACTTTTTATCAATAAGGCAATTGTTTCCTCTTTAGGACTTTTAATATCTTCCCAACGACACTCTAATCCATCAAAATCAGGAAGATAGTCATATGTAAAGTTTTCATCTATTTTAAAAGTTTTATACTCTTTTTTTAAAAGATCTTCAGCAAGTTCAAGTCCATTGCCTCTTACTATTGCTTGAGTGTAATCTTTTGTGGCTCTAAATTTAGTGATTTCAATAAAAGAGCCTTTTTCTTTTATCTCTTTTACACTCACAACTCCCACTCTTAAGTCTAACTCAAATACGTCTTTTGCTTTTTTTGCAGTTTCTAAGAGTACAACTTTTGCTCTATCTAGTAAATGTGGAGGTATAATTAAACTAGCTCCATCACCACCAAATATATATGGAAATTCTGAATTTTTATCAATATTTAAAACACCTATTATTGCAAGAGCAGCTACAAAGTTTACTTTTTTGTACATACCTTTTTCTATAGCTTTTGTAGAGCCTTTTATATCAGAAACCAAAACATACCAATTTTCAGGTATCTTAGAATAGTTACTATCATCCATAATTTGAGAAAAATCTTTTATCTCTTCTAATTCTTTATAAAATTGTGTGGTATTCATTAATTTTGCTTACAAAGTGTTGTTTCACATGGATTTTCATCTGTGATTTTTCCACACTCTCCAACATAAGCGATTCCCCACTTGTACATCTCTTCTAATACAGGTTTTAGTTTTTTTCCACAGTCAGTAAGACTATATACTACTTTTGGTGGAACTTCAGCATAAACTTCTCTATGAATAATATTTTTTTCTTCCAATTCTTTTAGTTTAATAGTTAATGTTTTTTGTGTGATTTCACTTACGGTTTCATGTAAGTCTTTAAATCTCATATCCGAATCTAATAGATGCCAAATAATGCCTAACTTCCATCTATCATTAAATATGTCAAGTGTAACAGCAACTGAACACTTATATTCTTTATCATTTATATAATACATCATAAATCCTTTTCTTGGAATAATTATATCATAAACTAAATAAAAGTGTATTACTTACCTAAAGTAAAGTAAGGGTAAATTAAGTTTACAAGCTATATAATTTTTAAATAAGTTTTTAGGAGAAAAAATGAAAAATGTATTAATAATAAATGGACATCAATATTATAAAGATATAGCAGAAGGAAATCTAACTAGAAGTTATATAAATAAAGCAGATGAGTTTTTATCAAAAAATGGCTTTACTATAAAACATAGTACAGTAGATAAAGAGTATGATATCAACGAAGAAGTAGAAAAGTTTGCTTGGGCAGATTATATAATTTTTCAATATCCTGTTTATTGGATGAGCTTACCTTGGAAAGCAAAAAAATATGTTGATGAAATTTTTTCAACTGGGGCAGGGAAAGTAACATATGCTGGTGATGGAAGAAGTAGAGAAGATGCTAGTAAAAAATATGGAAGTGGTGGATTAATGAACGACAAAAAATATATGCTAAGTCTTACATATAACTGTCCAATAAGTGAATTTGATAATAAAGATGGTTTTTTTGAAGGTTTATCTTTAGATGAAGCAAATTATGCCGTACATAAGACATTTCAATTTTGTGGAGCAAAACAGTTAGAAACATATTCAGTGCATGATATTTTTAAAGGTGACTTGGATTTAAATTCTCAATTAGGTATATTTGAGAAAATATTGACTAAAAACTTTTTGTAAAATATAATTTAAAAAACTATACAAAACAAGATTTAAATTTGAAAATCAAAAGGAAACATTATGAAAAACATAGTAATTGTAGCGACAATAAAAGTAAAAGATGGTTTTAAAGATGTAGTTTTTAATGAACTTAAAAACTTGTATAAAGCTACTCATAAATTTGATGTAGGATGTATTCAATATGATTTACATAAAGATTTAGATGATGAAAATAGCTTTACATTTGTAGAGACTTGGGAGAACCAAGAATTATTATCAGCACATGAAAAAAAAGAACATTTTCTCTCTTTTGTAGCTACTATCAAAGATAAAATTGAACTCTTGACAATTAATAAGTTAGAAAAAGTAGATATCTAAAGGAGTTTTTATGAATTTATTATTCCAAGAGGGACAAATAGGAGATTTGAAGCTAAAAAATAGAATTGTTATGCCTCCTATGTGTATGTATAAAAGTGATAATAGTGGTGAATTAAAGACTTTTCACAAGGGGCATTATTTAAGTAGAGCTATTGGTGGAGTTGGTTTTATTATTATTGAAGCAACAGCTATTGAGCCAAGAGGAAGAATCTCTGCAAATGATTTAGGTCTTTGGAATGATTCTTTAATAGAATCACACAAAATATTAAATGAACAAATGCACTCTTTTGGAGCAAAAACTGCTATTCAATTAGCACATGCTGGTAGAAAATGTACAGTTGAAGATGAAACTCCTCTTGCACCAAGTTCAATAGCTTTTAGTGAAAACAAACCTTTCAAAAAGCCAATTGCTGCGACACTTGAAGATATAAATGAGATAAAAGAACTGTTTATAAAAGCAGCTCTTAGAGCTAAAAGTGCTAATTATGATGCCATAGAACTTCATGGAGCTCATGGGTATTTTTTATGTGAGTTTTTATCTCCTTTGAGTAATCACAGAAATGATATTTATGGAGGCAGTTTAGAAAACAGATGTAGATTACTTTTAGAAATAGCAAAAGAGTTAAAGCAAAAAGTTGATTTACCTTTAATTGTAAGAATAAGTGCAGATGAGTGGATGAGTGAAGGTTGGAATATAACTGATTCAATTTATCTTTCAAAAGAGTTAGAAAAAATTGGGGTTGATTCTATCCATGTTTCCTCTGGAGGAAATCAAGAAAAACCAAATAAAGCAATAGAATTAAAACCTATGTACCAAGCAAATTTTGCAAAAGCGATAAAAAAAGAGGTAAATATCCCAGTGATTGCTGTGGGATTAATCACAACAGCACAAGAGGGTGAAAAGCTTTTAGAAGAATTGTATTGTGATTTTGTTGCTTATGGAAGAGAACTGTTGCGTTCACCAAATTTTACTTTTATTGCTGCTAATGAGTTTAGTAAAAAAGAGTTTATAGATTCCTCATATCAAAGAGCCTTTTAATGCCACAAGAAGAGAATAAAACTAAATATTTTGTTGGTATGTTTATTGCCATGGTACTTTGGGGTATTGCTTGGACATCTGGAAAAGCAGCTGTTGAACACTCAAATATCCAAGTCTCATCTTTTTGGAGATATTTTATATCTTTTATTGGAATGATTCCTGTTATTTTTTATATGAAAAGATCTCTAAAAAGTGACTTTGTAGGATATATCTATATGGTTTTAGGTGGATTGTTGAGTGCCTTGTTTTCTTATCTTTTTTTTGCAGGACTTTCCCATGGAGAAGCGGGATATGGAGGCACAATGGTTACGTCACTAGTTCCTTTGCTTACATATTTTTTATCTATGATAATATTTAGTACAAAAGTCTCTTCAAAACAAGTTGTAGCATTGGGAATTGGTGTTTTTGGTGCTATTGTACTACTTCGTATTCCTATGGAAGGATTATCTTTTTTAAATATAAATAGTATATATTTTTTATTGTGTGCAATTGTTTGGTCTTTTGTAACAATTATAACTCAAAAAGTATCCCATAGAGTTGATCCAATGTTTTATACCTTGGTTCTTTTAGGAGTAACATCTTTTACAAATATGTTATTTGCCTTACCTTATCATCCTTTTGATATAGCTCTATATGACTCAATATTTTGGTGGAATATTCTTTTTGTAGGACTTCTATCAGGAACATTTTCAATGGCAATGTTTTTTGCAAGTGCCAGTAGAATAGGGGCCCATAATACTGGTGTATTTATGTTTATTGTTCCTATTGGAGCAGTTGTATCAAGCTATTTTTTTTATGATGAAAAAATTGCTTTATCTACTATACTTGGTTGCTTGTTATCATTTGTTGCCGTTGTATTATTTAACAAAAAAAGTAGAATTGAAAAAATGAGATTAAAAGCATTAGAAAAAACAGATAATTTATAAAGGAATAATATGCAGTTTTCATATATAAATCCAACTCAAATAGAGTTTGGTCAAGGAAAAATAGAAAAAATATCACAACTAATATCAAAAGAAGATAGAGTTTTATTTTTATATGGTGGTGGAAGTATAAAGAAAAATGGTGTTTATACTCAAGTTAAAGATGCCTTATCAAATCATACTTGGTTTGAGTTTGGAGGAATTGAACCAAACCCTAAAAAAGAGACTTTAGATAAGGCTATTTTATATGCAAGAGAAAACAGAGTTGATTTTGTATTAGCAGTTGGTGGTGGTTCTGTTATTGATGGTGCGAAATATCTTGCAAATGCTTATTATCATGATGGTGATGGATGGGATTTATTAGATGGGAAATTTATAGCTACAAAAGCTTTAAAAATAGGTGCAGTTTTAACTTTAGCTGCAACAGGAAGTGAATCAAATACAGGTTCTGTTATTACAAAAAAACAGACAAATGAAAAAAGATTTTTTCATTCTCCTTTTTCATACCCACAATTTGCAATTTTAGACCCAGATGTTTTAAAAAGTTTAGATGATAGACAACTAGTAAATGGAGTAGTTGATGCTTTTGTACATACATGTGAACAGTATTTAACCCAACCCCATGGAGCTTTGGCACAAGACTATTATAGTGAAGGACTTTTAAGAGGTTTAGTTGAACTTGCAAAGACATTTGAATCAAGGGATGACCTTTGGCATGCAAACCTTATGTGGCTTGCAAATCAAGCATTAAATGGACTAATTGGACTTGGTGTTCCTCAGGATTGGGCAACACATTTTATAGGTCATGAATTAAGTGGCTTATATGGCATAGACCATGCACGAACTTTAGCTATTATTCAACCAAATCTACTTACAATTCTAGCTGATGAAAAAAAAGACAAGCTTTTACAAATGGGAGAAAATGTATTTAAGATAAATACAAGTGACCCATTAGTTGTAGTGGAAAAAATTAGAGCTTTATATTCATCACTAAATATAGATTTAAAAATCTCTTCATATACTGAGGATAAAGAGATTACAAAAAAAGTTACAACACTTTTAGAAAAACATGGATTTACACAATTTGGTGATAGAGAAACAATTGATAAAACAGTTGTAGAAAAAATATTAGAAAAATCAATATAAAGGAATAATTATGGAAAAAAGTTTTATGGAAGCTATGGAATTTAGACATGCGTGTAAGATTTTTGATGAGAGTAAAAAGATAAGTGATGAGGATATGAAGTTTATCCTTGAAGCTGGAAGAAAATCACCATCTTCTTTTGGTATGGAAGCTTGGAAGTTTTTAGTTATCACAAATGAAGAGTTAAAAGCAAAACTCAGACCTTTTTGTTGGGATCAACCTCAAGTTACAACTTGTTCTCATTTGGTAATTGTTTTAGCTGGGATTGAAGGAGTAAAACCTGAAAGTGGAATCCCTGCAAAAAGATTTGCAAGACGAGATATGCCAAAAGAAAAATATGATTTTTACCTAAATCTTTATGCTGAACATCTAAAAGAGACTTTAAGCAGTGATAAAAATATTTATGCATGGACTGCAAGACAAACATTTATTGCTTTAGGAAATATGATGACAGCAGGTGCTGTTAAAGGAATAGATTCTTGTCCTATTGAAGGTTTTGATAAAGATGGTGTAGAAAAAGTATTAGGTCTTGATACTTCAAAATTCCAATTAACTTGTGTACTTCCTTTTGGATATAGAATTAATGAACAATCAACACAACTAAGAGAAAAATTTGAAGATATAGTAGAGTTTATTAAATAAAGAGTTTTACTCTTTATTTAATTTGTATATAAAAATATCATAAGTGGTATATAAAACAAAGATACCAATGTAGATATAAAAACTGCTAAAGACATCTTCAGGGGTTTAACATTTAGTAAGGTTGCTATTGTTACAGTATTTCCAGCAAGTGGTACGATAGAGAACAAAAACATCACCATATAAAAACCATCATTTAAAAAGTGTATAAAGTTTTTATCTATAAAAATAAATATCAAAATAAGTGCTGGCCAAAGTATAAACTTAATACCCAATGCATAAGAGATAAACTTTTTATCAAATGAGTTCTCTGTTTTGATATTTTCCATTCCCATACCTACAAGCATCATTCCCAAAATTGCATATGCACCTTTTAAATAGTTGCTATAGTCCATGAACATAGTAGGCATTTTTATATCTAGTAAGTTGAAGATAATTCCCAAAATAAAAGCATATATTACAGGTAGTTTTAATACTTTTATTAAACTATCTTTTGCACTAAAAGAACCCTTTGCTGTTATATAATATCCCACAGAGTTTTGATATAAGATAGAAGCTAGAACAGTAAAGATAAATACATCTACTAATCTAGGCTCTAAAAATAAAATTGCAAGTGGAATACCAATATTTCCAGTATTACCAGTAGCTGTGCTAAAAGCTAAAAGATTTGAAGTATTATCACTCCATACTTTTTTAAAAACTATCAATAAAACAAAAGCAAGAATTGAACTTAGAAGAAAAAAGAAAATAGGCATAAAAAGAACCGATGGGATAAGTTTTACATTTATAGTTGCATTAAATACAATTAGTGGAGCTAAAATAAAAAGTAGAATTTTGGCAACAGTATCTTTACTGCACTTTAAAATAGCAGTACTTAAAAAACCCAAAATAATACTAAAATATAAGGGAAGAATTTTTCCTAATAAAGTTAAAAAAATAGTCATTGTTTACCTTGAGTTGTTCTTATAATGCTATCTAATTATTATGTAAGAATTATGTTACCATCAAATATTAATTTTCAATTATTATTCTTATGATATAATTGCGCTTAATTAAAAATAAGGTTCATAGACGAATGGATATTTCTCCAATAAAAACACAAAAATTTATAATAAAACTATTCCCAGAAATAATGATAAAAGGGACATCTGCTAAAAGACAAATGGTTGCAAGACTTCATGGAAACCTACAAAAACTCTTAACAAGAATTTCACCAGATATTACAACTAAAAAATTTTTTGACAAGATAGAAGTAGTTTGTCCTATTGATGTTGTTACAGAAGTTAGGATTAAACTACTAGACACTCCAGGAATTGAGTTAGTTTTAGAAGCATTACAATTTGATAAAATCACAACAATTGATGAGATAAAAGAGATTGTTAATGAACATATGGCAAAAGAAATAATTGATAAAAGTTTTGTTGTAAGAGTAAAACGTTCAGGAACACATGAGTTTAAATCTACACAGATTGAGCAGACTGTTGGTGGATATATGCTTCATGAAAATAAAGGTTTGAGCAAAGGCGTAGATTTACGAAATGCTGAAGTTACTATAAATCTTGAACTAATAAACAATCAACTAAATATCATAACACTAAGACACAAGGGTCTTGGAGGATTTCCACTAGGCTCTCAAGGTGAGATTTTGTCACTTATGTCAGGAGGGTTTGACTCTACTGTAGCTTCATACCTTACTATGAAAAGAGGAATTAAAACACACTTTGTATTTTTCAATCTTGGCGGGGTGGCACATGAAATAGGTGTAAAACAAGTTGCTCTTTATTTGTGGAGTAAGTTTGGCTCTTCACATAGGGTGACTTTTACATCTATTCCTTTTGATGATGTAGTTACTGAAATATTTAGATCAACACATGAAACCTATATGGGAGTAACACTAAAAAGACTTATGTTAAAAGCCTCTGAAAAAATAGCCAATGAGTTAAAAATAGATGCGCTTCTAACAGGTGAGAGTGTGGCACAAGTTTCTAGTCAGACTTTACGAAACTTGGCATTGATTGACCAATCAACAAATAAACTTGTTTTAAGACCCCTTGCTACTATGAATAAACCAGATATTATAAATATAGCCAATGAGATTGGCACAAAAAGATTTGCAGAAACTATGCCTGAGTATTGTGGGGTAATTTCTAAAAACCCAACTACCCATGGCTCTTATGAAAGAATGGAAAAAGAGGCTAGTAAATTTGATTATTCTATTTTGGATAAAGCAGTAGAAAATGCTATTCAAATAAATGTGGATGAGATAAATGAAGATATAAAAGATATAGGTCAAATGGAAACGGTAAGTGATATTTCAAGTGGTAATTATGTTGTAATAGATATTAGGCAAAATGCAGAGTGTATAGAGACATCTTGTGAGACTATAAAAATCCCTTTTTATAAGTTGAAATCAGAGTTTGAAAAGCTTCCACAAGATAAAGAGTATTTATTTTATTGTGAAAAGGGAATTTTGAGTCAATTGCATGCTCAATATTTAAAAGATGCAAAAAATTTTAACAATATAAAAGTATATAGACCAGAAAAATAATATTTTAAGGTTCTTTATAAAACAGTTAATTTAATCTATTTTTATTGCTTTTTTACAATAAAAATAATAAAATACAAATAGAAAGAATAACTTTCAAAATAAGGTATAGTATGACAAACTCAGTTGATGTTGAGAAATGGCTTGATAGACACTCCATTGGTAATTTTTTTATTTCAAAAGATTTAAAAGTAACAGTTCATGGAAATGTTAATTTAAATGGAAAATTAACTGGGGATAAGCTACCTGTGACCTTTGACGTTGTTGATGGTTATTTTGATATTAGTAATAACTCTTTAAAATCACTTGAAGGGTGTCCTGAAAAAGTTACTGGGGATTTTAATTGTTCTCATAATATGATTGAATCTCTAATTGGATCTCCTATATCTGTATATGATTTTAATTGTTCATTTAATAAATTAGCCAATTTATCTTATTGTCCAAAAGAGATAGTGGGCTATTTAGATTGTTCAAACAATGAACTTACCACAATCAAAGGAAGTCCTAGAACTGTAAGGGGATACTTTAATTGTTCAGAAAATAAAATACACTCATTAAAGGGTGGTCCTAAATACGTAACTTTATATTTTGATTGTTCTCATAATATTTTGAGAGAATTAAAAGGTGGACCAATTACTGTTGGTGAAGATTATCTTTGTCATGGAAATGAGATACAAGATTTAGATGGTATCTCGGATGAAATAGGTTGGGATTTAATTACTGATGTTAGATTGAATCACTTAGTTCATAGTTTTGATGAGCAAACAACTACTTGGAGATATAAAGGTAAAGATGTAGTTGAACATGTTTATAAACCTATTGTCTCTTTACAAAACAGAGAAGATATTGAAAAGTGGTTACATAAATATGATATTACAAACTATAAGATTTTAGAAGATAACTCTGTTGATGTTACAGGAAGAGTAAAGTTATCTGATAGATTGGCAAACCTTTCAAGACTACCTTTAAAATTCAATGAAATAACTGGGGATTTTGATATAAGTGACAATGAGCTTACCTCCCTTGAAGGTTGTCCAAGTGTTGTAAAGGGTGATTTCTTAGCTTTTAAAAATGAAATTTACTCATTAAAAGGTGGACCAAAAGAGGTACAAGGAAACTATATTATTCTTAAAAATAATATTTCAAATTTAAAGTATGCTCCTACTATTGTAAAAGATGATTTTATTTGTTCACACAATCCAATAGATAGTTTAGAGGGATTAAATTTAGTTCAAGGTTCAATTTTTACAAATGTATCACTTCCTGATATCAAGTCTCAAAAGTTTGTCTATAATAAAATTACAACATATAAATATGCAGGTGATTTAGTTTGTGAATACTTGGATAGAATATATGTAACTTTAACTGATGAAGAAAAATTATTTGAAACAACAAGAAAAAAACTGCATAATGGTATCACGAAACTACTAAATAATAATTCTTTAAAACAAGAGATGGTAACAGATACCTTGCTTAAAAACTTAACAAAATACAATTTAAACGATTTAAAAGAGAAAGTACTTTGTATAAAAAACCCTAGTGATGATGATAAGAAAAAAGAACTAACAGAGAAAGAGCTTATAAAATTGGCTTTTGATGAAGAGGTTTAAATCGTTTTACTTTCGGTTTAGTTTACTTTAGTTAAAATCGCGAATTACTAAAACAACAATTAGGAAAAATATATGGTTCAAACAGTCAATTTAAAAAAATCATTTGGTGCAAGGGTTTTATTTCAAGAAATAAACCTAAAACTAGATGCTGGGAAAAGATATGGTTTAATTGGTGCTAATGGTGCTGGTAAAACTACATTTTTAAAAATTTTATCTGGAGAAGAAGAAGCAACAGAGGGTGAAGTACAAGTTCAAAGTGGGAAAAAAGTTGGAACTTTAAGTCAAAATCAATTTGCTTATGAAACATATAGTTTATTTGATACAGTTTTACTTGGAAACAAAAGATTATACGATGCTATTAAAGAAAAAGAAAAACTTTATATGGAAGAGTATACAGATGAAATAGGTGAAAGATTAGGTGAGTTAGAAATAATTTGTTGCGAAGAAGATCCAACTTATGAATATGATGTTAAAATTACTAAAATCTTAGAAGATTTAGGTTTTCCAGCTGCTGAACATCAAGAACTTATGTCAACACTAACTGGTGGAAATAAATTCAAAGTATTATTAGCACAAGTTTTATATCCAAAACCTGATGTACTATTCTTAGATGAGCCTACAAATAACCTTGATATTGAAACAATTGGATGGCTAGAAAATCAATTACAACACCATGATGGAACTATGGTAGTTATCTCACATGATAGACACTTCTTAAACGCAGTTTGTACGCACATCTTAGATGTTGATTACAAACAAATTAGAGAGTTCAGTGGTACATATGATGACTGGTATATCGCTTCTACTTTAATTGCAAAACAGCAACAAACAGATGTAAGTAAAAAGTTAAAAGAGAAAGAAGAGTTAGAGAAATTTATTGCTAGATTTAGTGCAAATGCATCAAAAGCAAAACAAGCAACATCTAGACAAAAACAACTTGATAAGTTAGATGTTGGAGCTATTCAAGTTTCAAGTAGAAGAGACCCTTCAATTATCTTTAGACAAAAAAGAGAAGTAGGTAAAGAGTTACTTACTGTTAGAAATATCTCTAAGTCATATGATGGAGAGCAAGTTTTAAATGATATCTCACTTACAGTTGAAAAGGGTGATAAGATTGCACTTATAGGACCAAATGGTATTGGTAAAACAACTTTATGTGAAATAATGATGGAAAATATAAAACCTGATAGTGGTGAAGTTTTTTGGGGTGCAACTATTCAAAATGGTTATTTTCCTCAAAATGCAACTGATATAATCAAAGGTGAAATGACACTATATGATTGGCTAAGAGATTTCGATAGAGATGCAGATATTTCGGAGATAAGAAACTGTCTTGGAAGAATGCTATTTAATGGTCAAGAACAAGAGAAAAAAGTAAGTGCTTGTAGTGGTGGGGAAAAACATAGAATGTGGCTTTCTAAGATTATGTTAGAACAACCAAACTTTATGATACTAGATGAGCCAACAAACCACTTGGATTTAGAAGCAATTATTGCATTGGGTGAAGGACTTTTAGAGTACCCAGGTTCTGTAATTTGTGTATCACACGATAGGGAATTACTTGATGCTTATGCAAATAGAATTATTGCGATTCAAAATGATGGTTCTATAGTTGACTTTAAAGGTACTTACGAAGAGTATATCGATTCAAAAGAAGCATAAGCTTCTTTTGTAAGAGTATTTATTATATTTTTGTAGCGTGTTTTGAAGACATTCTTTGCTCTCTTCTTTTGATTGCATCGTTATATCTTCTTTTTTCATCTTCTGTTTTTGGCTCTAACTTTGGAACAGATATTGGTTTCCAATCTTCATCAACTGCAACCATAGTAAAATAACAAACATTTGTATTTTTGATTGTGTGGTCTTTGATATCTTCAGAAATTACTTTAATCCCAATCTCCATTGATGTTCTTCCCACATAGTTAACTGATGCATGAAAAGTAACAAGAGAACCAATTTTTATTGGATCTTTAAATAAAACCATATCAACTGATAGGGTAACAGCATATCCACCTGAATATCTAGCAGAACATGCATATGCAACATGGTCTAGCATTTTTAGAATTTCTCCACCATGTACATTTTGCCCACTAAAGTTCGCTTTATCAGGAGTCATTAACATTGTCATTGTAAGAGATTTCTCACCTTTTACTGTATTACTCATATAAAACCTTTTGTAAAATATCTCTTAATTATAGACTAAAAATATATAAATATATAATAAAAACTTATTTTGAGATGATGTAAAATTAAAATTTTATTAAAAAGTAACACCTAAATCATATTATTCATTTCTTCTTCATTTATGGTTTTTACATTTAAATCAACAGCTTTATCATATTTACTTCCAGCATCTTCGCCATATATTACATAATCAGTCTTCTTAGATACACTTGAACTTACCTTTGCACCTAAAGCTTCAAGTTGTTTTTTTATCTCTCCACGGCTTACACTCATAGTTCCTGTTATAACAACAGTTTTACCTTTAAAAGCATTTTCACTTACTTCTATTTTTTCTTCAACTGTTGGATTTATAGTTTGAATTAATTTTCCAACAAGTTCTTTATTTACTCTCATAAACTCTACAAATGAGTTTGCCATTTGTTCACCTATACCATCAAGTGCTACAAGAGAATCAAAATCAACAGTTACCACACCTAATCCAAACTCTAAGCATATTTGCTTAGAAGCGACTTCTCCAATATGTTCAATACCAAGGGCATTTATAACTCTATGCAATGAACTATTTTTAGTATTTTCAATGGCATTTAAAAGATTATTTATCTTTTTTTCTTTGAATCCTTCAAGGTTTTCTAAATCTTCATATTTAAGTGAGTATAAATCAAGTATGTCATATATCTTCTTTTCTCTAACTAATATTTCAACAATTTTATTTCCTAATCCATCTATGTTCATACAATTTTTACTTGCAAAATATATTATAGAGTTTACAATTATTGAAGGACAGTCAAGGTTTTGACACTTTATTAGTGTACCTTCATCTAAAAGTTCACTTTGACATTTAGGGCATGTTGTTGGGCGAGGAATTTCTATTTGGCTTCCATCTCTTCTATCTGTAAAGACTTTAGTAATCTTAGGAATAATATCTCCACTTTTTATAATAATAACTTGGTCATTTATTCTTAAGTCAAGTCTTGCTATTTCATCATAATTGTGTAAACTAGCTCTCTCAACTGTTGAACCATCTATTAAAGTTGGTTCTACAATTGCAACAGGAGTTATTACTCCTGTTCGTCCTACTTGTTGGATTATATTTTTTATAGTAGTTGTTTTCTCAACTGCAGGGAATTTATAAGCACAAGACCATCGTGGAAACTTTACTGTATAAGCTAACTCATCTTGGGTTTCTATATCATTGATTTTTATTACCATACCATCAAGCATCATCTCTATGCTATTTCTTGAAGCTATTATTTTATGATATAACTCTTCAATTCCTTCTACTGTTGTAGTTTTTGTAGTCATTGGAGGATGAACAAAGCCTAGTGAATAGATATATTCCATCATATCTGAGTACTTGTCAAAATCTAAAGAGTTTTGTCCCACTCCCCAAACATTAAAAAATAGTTTTCTCTTAGCTGTAATATTAGGGTCTAGTTGTCTTAAACTTCCTGCTGCTGCATTTCTAGGGTTTGCAAATAGTTGTTCGCCATTTTTTGCTCTCTCTTGATTTATCTTTTCAAAGTCAGCTTTTTTGATAACGATTTCACCTCTTATTTCTATAAGAGATTGTTCTTTTATTTGAAGAGGAATTGAGTGTATTGTTTTAACATTATTGCTTACATCTTCTCCGATACTTCCATCACCTCTTGTGATAGCTTGTTTTAATACTCCATTTTCATAGATGAGATTCAAGCTTGCCCCATCAAATTTAGGTTCACAATAAAATTCTAGATTTGTATTAACCTTATGGGCTCTTTTTATCCAATCTTCCAATTCATTCGTATTAAAAACATCTTCTTGAGACCACATACGAGACAGATGAGAAGCTTTTTCAAAGCCTTCTAAAACAAAACCACCCACTCTTTTATTTGGCGAGTTTGGATGGGATAGAGTAGGGTTTTCTTGCTCAAAAGCTAAACATTCACGTGAGAGCTTATCATACTCTTCATCACTTGCTTGAGGGTTGTCTTCTACATAATAGGCTATTGCCCAAGATATTAATATATTTATTTTTTCATTGTATTGGTTTTGTGTCATTATTCTCTTCTTAAATTTTTTGTAAAATATCAACCCTAAAAGGTTTTTTAAATGTTACTGGGTTATTGTTTTGTATATATTTATTAAACTTTTTTTCTACTTCTTTTTCTAGCTCTTTTGAAATTTTGTTATCGTTAAATGTTACATTCATAATTTTTGATTGAAACTCTTCAAAATCATTATAGGTAACAGGTGAATAAAAAAATATCTCTTGAAAAAGTTTAAACTCTTCCTTCTCAACTGAACTTTTTATGGCATTAAAAGCTTCTACTCTTACTTGTTCTTCATTATGAAAAAGAGCAATAATATCACTTAAATCACCAGTAAATAGGGGCTCAGATATATAAACCAAGCCATTTGGTTTTAGTACTCTTTTTATTTCACTTAATGCTTTTGGCATAAGATTTATAGGTATATGATGAAAAGATTTAAACATAAAAATCATATCAACGCTTTCATCTTCCATATCAATATTTTCAGCCCCACAAAGTTTGAACTCTATATTTTCATAAGTTTTTTGAATATTCTTTTTGTGTTGTATTTCATCTACTTCACAAGCAATAACTTTCCTATCAAAACCATTACTTGCAATATCAATTGTTTTTGAAGCAGCTCCACAGCCCAATTCTAGAATGATTTTATTGTTTAAGTTTAGAGTTTCAATTAAGTAGTCTTCGTTTAATTCTTGAGTTATATTTGTATCTATTAATTTCATGCAAAATTATATCATTTTAAACTAATATTTTTTTTGATATAATAATAGACTTTGGAGAAAAAATGAGTTATTTAGATATTTGTATATTAGGTTGGAACTTAAATGCTTTAATGTTTGTTACAAACTTACTGCTTGCTGTTAGGGTGATAAGAGCAAATAATGTTGATGAGATAGAAGAGCAAACTAGATTTTTAGAAGAGTTAAAATTTGAGTTTGATAAATACTATCCTAATAGAAAAATAGAGATTATAATCTCTTATTTAGTTCCCTTTACTGCATTTTTTAGAATGACACTAAGACTTTTAGAAATGTTTCTTTTTTTTACAAAAAATAAAAATACTACAATGTATGACTTTATGGTTTATAAATATTCATATGACATACAAAAAGCTAAATCAAAATAATATTTAGTTAATATCTCAATTATTAAAATCTATGTTTGATTAGCTCAGGGGTAGAGCACTACGTTGACATCGTAGGGGTCACTGGTTCAAATCCAGTATCGAACACCATCTAAATTACTATTAAGTACTCTTAAATATGTGCTTTATCTATAATCAATTTACTTTAAGTCTAATAAATTAAGAATATATAATTGAATAAGCATTTTCTGTATTCTATAAGATATAATAAGATTTAGAATCTTTATTCCATTATTATAGAACTATATTTTTACTTTTATTCAAAAGGGCATTTATATGAAAAATTTAAAAAACATAAAAATATTATATATAGATGATGAACAATTTATTAGAGAAGATGCTGTTGAATATCTTAGTTTTTACTGTGATAATGTATATGAGGCAAATGACGGATTAGATGGATTGGAGAAGTATAAAGAGCTAAAGCCTGATATTATTATAACAGATATAAAAATGCCAAAATTAAATGGTATTGAGATGATAAAAGAGATACGAAAAAGTGATAAAAATACTAAAATTGTCATTGCTACCGCATTTTTAGAAACTTCTTATTTACTTGAAGCAATAGAACTTGGACTTATAAAATATCTTGTAAAACCTATAATGGAAGATGCTTTATTACCTGTACTTGAAAGTTGTACAGATGATATTATCCAAAAGTCTTCTATATTTAATATTTATGGTGGATATAAATTTGACATATTAAACCAAACACTTTTTTTAAATAAAGAACAAATAGCACTTACAAAGAAAGAATTACACTTTTTAGAACTATTAATAAAAAACTCTAAACGTGCAGTAAAATATGATGAGTTTAGTAACTACGTTTGGGATGGCTATATGACTGAAGATTCTTTACGTGCTATTGTGCGAGAACTTAGAAAAAAAATTTCAAAACAGAGTATAAAAAATATATCTGGTATTGGATACCAAATTAATTTAATAGGCTAAAAAATGTATAGATATTTATTGATGTTATTAATGTTTTTTTTAACACTTTATTCAAATGAACCTATACAACCACTGCCCGAAACAATCAAATATGATAGAGAAAAAGCACTTCTTGGTAAAAAACTCTATTTTGACCCACTTTTATCAAGGGATAATACAATATCCTGTGCAAGCTGTCATAACCTTGACCTAGCTGGAGTAGATAATCTTCAATTCTCTTATGGAATAAAAGGGCAAAAAGGAATCATAAATACTCCTACTGTGTTAAATTCAATATTCAACTTTAGACAAATGTGGGATGGAAGAACAAAAACATTAACCCATCAAGTACAATTTCCTATAACCAATCCAATAGAAATGGGGAATAGTTTTGAAAACCTTATTAAAATATTGAGAAAAAAATCTTATTATAATAAGACATTTAATGCTCTTTATTCAAATGGAATTACAAAAGAAAATATTGGTGATGCGTTAGAAGAGTTTCAAAAAACACTTATAACTCCAAGTGCATTTGATGATTATCTAAGAGGCAATAAAAATGCTATTACTGAAAATCAGAAAAAAGGATTTGAACTTTTTAATAAAAAAGGGTGTGTTTCTTGCCATAATGGTATAAATATAGGCGGTGGTCTGTATGCCCAATTTGGTTTAACAAATGAAGCTATTGCAAAAAATTTGATAAATGAAAATACAGATAATAATTCCTTTAAGAATGGATATAATCCAGACTTAGGTCTTTATAATATAACAAAAAACGATTTTGATAAATTCTATTTTAAAGTACCAACATTAAGAAATGTAGCTCTAACATATCCATATTTACACAATGGTCGGATAAAAACTTTAAATGAAGCTATAAGTTCAATTGCAAAAGCTCAATTGGGTCTAGATCTAACAAAAGAAGAAACTTTTTTAATTGAAGAGTTTTTAAAATCTTTAAGTGGCAAAGTAACAATAATAGAATGAAAGAATATTTAATAAAAAACAATATCTATATAGTTTTGATAACTTTACTTATACTTTTTTTCCTAATGATTTATACAATTGTTGTACATAAAAAATATACGCAACTCTTTTTTGAACACAATGATCAAATAAATACAATTATAGCTCTAAACAATAAACTTAATAGTTATATTTTAGGTAATAGTGCTGTCAATAATTTTGATCTCTTAAATAAAGATATAGATAGAAGTTTAGAATCTATTGAAAAATTAAAAAATGATGCAATACTAAATAAATTTCAAAACTCTTATATAAAAGCATTAGATGATTTATATACTAAATTTAATAAAAAAATCATCTGGTTAGAAAGATTCAAAGCCAGAAGAGCAACAAATAAACAAACAATCTCCATTATTTTAGATAGATCACATAATGAGCTTTTAAACTTTGATATTCAGACAAAAAATAAACTCAATAATATAAGAATAGATATATTAGAAAAAATTGAACAAAATAGTTTTTACAATATTGATGTTGTTAAGCATTATGATCTAGAATTAGACAATAGTTTTTTAATAAATTTTTTAAATAAGGTTAAAACACTGCAAAAAAGCATTAACTTTCAATTAAAATATCAAGATATTGCTATAAACCATAGTATAGATAAACTCCTAAAAGAAACTAAGAACTTGCTATTTGAACAAAGAAAAAAAGCACAACATAGTGTCTATATAAGTTTAAATATATTATATGTACTGGTAACAATATTCTTAATACTTTTTACACTATTTTATAGAAAACTACAGCTATCACAAAAACAATTACAAAACCTTACATATCAAAGTAAACTTGCATCAATGGGAGAAATGATAGGTAATATTGCACACCAATGGAGACAACCACTAACACATATTTCATATATATTAATGAATATAAAAACAGCATATGAAAAAGATAAGTTAACACCGGAGTACTTTGAAAAAAAATCAAAACTAGCAAACTCTCAAATAAAATATCTCTCAGATACAATTGATGATTTTAGAGACTTTTTCAAAAATACAAATCAAAAAGAATCTTTTAATTTAAGTGTTTCTATAAAAGAGGTGACAAATCTTTTAAAAGATAGTTTTAAATCTCATAATATAAATATTGAGTATAATTTAGATGATAATATCTCTATAAAAGCGTATAGAGGTGAATTTTTACAAGTGCTTTTTAATATTCTTAATAATGCAAAAGATGAATTTATAAAAAAAGAATTAATAAATGCAAAACTAATAATAAAAACTTATACAAAAAAAGACACCATAAAAATAGAAATAAGCGACAATGCTGGTGGCATAAAAAATGAACTACTTGAAAAGATATTTGAACCATATTTTACTACAAAAGATAAAGGATTAGGTATTGGGCTTTATATGTCAAAGATTATTGTTGAAAAGAGTGATGCTAGGTTAGAAGTTCAAAATATTAAAGCTGGGGCTTCATTTATTATTACATTTAAAAAGTAAATTTTAATTCTTAGAAAAATTTTATTTTCTCATAATTTCCACATTTTTTTTTCTTATACTTCTTAATAAAACATTTTAAGGAGAGAAAAATGAAAAAAAAAGCTATGGTTTTAGTAACAGTTTTATTTGCAGGAGTAAGTGCTTTTGCAATGTCGGATTCAGAACTTTTAAAAAAAGCTGGTGATGCTGGTCTTAAAGCAATCCCAACTAGTCAATTAGAAATATTAAAACTTGTGGATAATCCAAAAAATCCAATTACAGATGCAAAAGTTGAGCTCGGTAAAAAGCTTTATTTTGATCCAAGACTTTCAAAAAGTGGAATTATTTCATGTAATACATGTCATAACTTAGGAATGGGTGGAGTTGATGGTGTAGGTGCAGCAGTAGGTCATAAATGGACTCCAAATCCAGCACACTTAAACTCACCAACAGTTTATAACTCAGTATTAAATAAAGTACAATTTTGGGACGGAAGAGATCCTCACTTAGAAGCTCAAGCACAAGGACCTATTCAAGCAGGTCCAGAAATGGCTGCGCCAAAAGGTTTAGTTGAAAAAAGAGTTCTTTCTATGCCTGCATATGTACAAGAGTTCAAAAAAGCTTATGGAGATAATATAAAAATTGATTTTGCACTAATTACTGACACAATTGCAGTATTTGAAAGAAAATTAATTACTCCTTCAAGATATGATGCATTTTTAAATGGGAACATGAATGCTTTAACTCCAAGTGAAAAAGAAGGTATGACTGTATTTATTGACAAAGGATGTGCTTCTTGTCACAATGATATTGGTCTTGGTGGAACTATGATGCCCTTTGATGCTAAAAAATATAATCTAAATGTAGGTGGATTTACTGGTACAAAAGATGGCATGGTTAAAACTCCAACACTAAGAAATATTGAAGAAACTGCTCCATATTTTCACAATGGAAATGTATGGTCTTTAAAACAAGCAGTAAAATTAATGGGTGATATTCAACTTGATATGAAAATCTCTGATAAAGATACTGATAAGATTGTAACTTTTTTAAATGCTTTAACAGGTGATAAACCAGATATTTCATATCCACAACTTCCCGTAATTACTGAAAAAACTCCAAAACCAGATATGAATTAAATGATTCTAGGGATTTGTTCCCTGGAGTCATTATTATCTAAAAGAATTAAAGCTTATTTTTTTAATATAATCAAAATTTAACAAAAAGCATTAAAACTATTTTTAAAATTTGAGAGGCATATATCCTGCCAACAAGAAGTAGGACACAAAGTTCTGACTATTATCTTTCTTTTAGAGAAGTTTTTACTAGTGGAAAGATTGTCCAAAAAAACTTGAAGTTTAGGACTTAATAGTAAAAGTGCGATAAAGTTTAATCGGTATTTATATGAATAATAATTTTTATCATGTATAATAAAGCATTAAAATTAGGCTTATACATATGAAACATTTAAAAATAATATTTTTCTTATTTATTACAACTTTTATTTACGCAAATCCAGTTACTGTGGATAATCAAACAAAATTTATTAACTTATTACCTCATAGTGAAATTTTTTTAGATAGAAGTAGAAATATGACTATAGACGAGATAGATAATTCTAGTCAACTATTTAAAAAAAATGATAAAAAGCTTTTAGGGTTTGGGTATTCACCAGATTTTGACGTTTGGATTAAATTTACTTTAAAAAACAACACAGATAAAGTCATTTCTAAAATTTTGGAATATGATAATCCACTTACTACAAATATAGAGTTTTATAATCCAAATAAAAATTATAAAAAAGAAGAAGATGGACTCTCTTTAAAAAATTTACATGAAACAATTATCAATCCTATTTTTATAATAGAACTAAAACCCAAAGAAAGTTCAACATACTATGTAAAAGCATCATCTTTTATTACTACATTAATTGTAAAGCTTAATTTATGGAATAGTGATAGCTTCTATAATAAAGAGATAAAACACCAACTTATTCTTGCACTATTTTTTGGAGCGATGTTAATACTTGCCTTATATAATCTATTTATTTTCTTTTTTACTAGGGATATTAGTTATTTATATTATGTTGTATATATGATTGGACTTATTATCCATCATCTATTATACGTTGGTATAGCAAATGCCTATTTTCTAACTAGTGAAAATATGACAATTATTATTTCTATGGCATCTTTTTTTGTAGCTCTTCCTGTATATGGGCTAGGACTTTTTACTAAAAGTTTTTTACAAACAAGTCAATACCCTATTCATAATAAGATATTAAATCTATTTTTAATTTTGATACCTATTTCTATTGGAGTTTTTCTATTAACACAAGGGTATGATAAATATAGAAATAGTATTACAATGATATTCTTGATATTTTTGATGTATATAACAATTTATGCCACAATAAAAAGAAACAAACAAGCGTATTTTATACTTTTTGGTTGGTTTATATTTTTATCTTCTGGAATATTAATGTTTTTATCAAGTGCTGGAATATTTGATATTTATGGCTATTCAAAGTATTTAATAGAGATTTCTTTTCTACTAGAAGCAGTGATTTTCTCTGTAGCATTAGCAAATAGAATTAATAGTTTGCAAAAAGAGAAAAATGAAGTAAATCAGAAATTAATAATTCAACAACAAAATGAAACAAAAAGACTTGAAAAAAGTGTTGAAGAGAAAACAAAAGACTTAAAATATGCACTAGATGAAAAAGAGCTGCTTTTAAAAGAATTAAATCATAGAGTAAAAAATAATATGCAAACTATAGTCTCTTTAATAAGACTTCAAAATGATGAAATAGAAGATAAGAAGTTGCAAGATATACTAATAACTATCCAAAATAGAATTAATGCAATGGGTCATCTACATGAGCTTTTATATAATCAAAATGATATAACAGATATCAATGCCTATGAATATTTTGATTTACTTATAGAAGAGATAAAAGATAGCTATGAAAGTGATATTGAAATAAATTTTGATATTCAAACTAGATTAAAAATAGAACAAGCTATATATTGTGGACTTATCATTAATGAATTGGTTACAAACTCTTTAAAATACGCTTTCCCAGCAAAAGAAGGGAATATAACAATTAGTTTGAAAAAGATTGAACAAAATGTACAACTAATAATAAAAGATGATGGAATAGGATTTGATGAAAAAAATAAAAAACAATCTTTAGGTTTAACTTTAGTAAATACTTTATGTGAAAATCAATTGGGAGCAAATATAAAAATACAATCAAATGATGGTGTAACTATCACTATTATTTGGGAAGATAATGAATAATATAAAAATACTAATAGTAGAAGATGAAAGTATAGTTTCTCTTGATATAAAACGCACATTAAATAGTTTTGGATATAAGAATGTAGAATGTGTATCAAATTATGATTCTGCTATTAGTAGCGTACAAATTTATAAACCTTCAATAATATTAATGGATATCAATTTAAAAAATAGTAAAAATGGAATCGATACTGTAATTGATATTCAAAAAATAGAAAATATACCAATCATATATCTTACTGCATATTCAGATGAAGATACTATATTTAAAGCAATTCAAACTAATCCTATTGGGTATTTAATTAAGCCGTTTAAAAGGGAAGAGTTAAAATCTACAATCATGCTTTGTATATATAAAATTAACAACTCAGATATTAAAAAAAGTGTAAATATTAATAAAAGTTTGGGCTTTAACTTTTATTATGACTTAAAAAATGAAATACTTTTTTATAATCAATTGCCAATAAAATTAGGACTAAAAGAGAAAAAATTATTAACACTTTTAGTTGAAGCAAATGGTAATATTGTATCTTTTAGTGAAATTGAATATTTACTTTGGCCAGATGCACCTGTATCTAATAGTACATTAAGAACTTTAATTTATAGATTACGGTCTAAATTAGAGTATAAAATTATTGAAACAATTTCCTCAATTGGTTGTAAAGTAACTTCTACTTAATAGTTTGTGACGCTAAATGTGACGCATACTGATTAAAGTTTGTCCTAAAAAGGACAAGCTATGATTAACCTAAACAAAAATATCTCCCTAAATTTACTTCAAGAATTTGTTAAACAAAATATCCAAGAAAGAGTGGATTATTTACCTAAAGGTTTTTATAAAGAACAAAAATATGCATTAGAAACTTTTCAAAAAAGAATATTTTTAGAAAGTATCATTGATGAAAGCATAACATTTAATAAAAAATTATCTTGGAATGTAGAGAATAAAAATCTTAGTCTAATAAGTACAGCAGAGGAGTTAGTTCAAGTGTTTAAATTAAGAAGTGATGTATTTAGAGAGATAAATTATCAAAATGAGTTTCCAGATACAATAGAAGGTTTAAATTTTGATATATATGATAAGACATCAGCAATAATATATTATAAAAACAATAAAGAAGTGACGGCAACCATAAGATTAATTTTTGATTCTAGCAATAAGTTACCATCTGAAGAAAAATGTTCATTTGATAATATGAGAGAAAAGTATGCATGTATTGGTGAAATTTCAAGGAATATTGTAAAAACTAGAGGCAGTGGATTAAATCAGGAGTTTAAATATTTGATGTGTGGCATTTATAATATTTTTATTAATAATAATATTGATATTGCATTGTCGGGCATAAAAAAAGAGCATTATAAATTATTTGAGAAACTTGGAGGTGTTGAGATTTATGAAGAGTTAAGTACTTATGGAAGTTTTGATACACCATGTCTTATAATTTCTTATAACCCAAATTTAGCTTCAAAGTTTTTTAAAAAAGTTTTTCTAGGATTGTAACAAATTTAATGATTTTGTGACAAAATATGTGACAATAAAATGTTATCATTTTAATGTAATTAAAAATAACTAAAGAGAATAAAAAATGAATAAAACTAAAATATTAATCGTAGAAGATGAGAGTATTGTTGCACTTGATATGAAAAAGACTTTACAAAAATTTAATTATAATGTTAGTAATTGTGTAACAAATTATGATGATGCTATAAGTAGTGTTAAATTTGATAGACCAGATATAATTTTAATGGATATTAATCTTGGGAAAAGCAAAGATGGTATTGAAGTTGTTGAGGAAATTCAAACTTTTGAGAATATTCCTATCATATATATAACAGCTTTTTCAGATGAAAATACAATTAATAGGGCTATTAAAACAAATCCTGTAAGTTATTTATTAAAACCTTTTAAAAGAGAAGAGTTAAAATCTAACATAATGTTAGGTCTGTATAAAAATAAAGCAATAGATAAAAGTAATATAAACAACGAGTATCAAAGCTTAGGTAATAATTATTACTTTGATAATAAAAATGAAAAGTTATTTTATAATGATTTAGCTGTAAAACTTGGAAGTAAAGAGGTCTCTCTTATAAAAATTCTAATTGAATATAAAGGGGAGTTTGTATCTTTTGAAGAATTAGAATCAAGGATTTGGACAAACAATGCAATTTCTGATAGTACATTGAGAACATTAATCTATAGATTAAGAAGTAAATTAGAGTATAAAGTAATAGAATCAATACCAACTCTGGGATGCAGAATAATTGTGAATAATTAAAAGTAATTTTTATAGCTTTTAGTTATACTTTAATTCAAGATTATAAAATTAGGATAGAAAATGGTTTATATTGAAAAAAGTAAAAAAAGTGTGCAAGAAGTAGTAGATAAAATACAAGAGATTATTTCAGATTTTAAGTTTGGTGTTTTACATATTCATAATGTAAAAGAGACATTAAACTCAAAAGGGATTGACTTTAAAAATGAGTGTCAGATATTAGATATTTGTAATCCAAAGGTTGCAGAAGTGTTTTTAAGTGAGGATATGAGTCTAAGTTCAATAATGCCTTGTAAAATTTCTGTTTATAAAGAAGGCAAAGAGACTACAGTTGCTACAAATTCATTGGTACAACTTGTAGATGATATAAATCCTGATATGATAGATATAGCACAAAGTGCACAAGAAACTATTTTAAAAATTATAAAAGAGGCTATTTAGCCTCTTTTATGAGATTATCTCTTTTACAATTTCAAATAAATTTTCAACAGATTTTATACTAACTCTTTCATTATAAGAGTGGGGATTATAAATATTTGGTCCAATAGAGGCTACTTTGAGGTGAGGGAATTTCTCTTTAAAAATTGCGCACTCTAGTCCTGCATGTATAGCTCTAAGTTCTGCATTTGGGTTATGTTTTTTATATATTTCAAAAACTCTTTGAGTAAACTCATTTTTATCTGGTTTCCAAGCTGGATATTTACCTTTTGTTTGGACTTCAAAGTTCTGTTTTTTTAGCTGATTGCAAGTGGATTCTTTGATACTGTTTAGTTTGTCATTATCCATAGATCTTGCACTTAGTTTTATCTCTATTTCATTGATATTTGTTTTTACAATTGCTAAGTTAATTGAGGTTTCTACTACATCTAATTCATTATTGAACTCTATTACCCCATTTTCAAAATCATATAAAAAATCTATAATTTCATCACTATATAAATTAAAATGCTGAGGAATCTCTGCTACTTCTTTGATACTCATATTTTCATGTGTACTAATAGGAGCTTTTTTTGAAGCTATGATTGCTTTTGCATTTGCTGGAATTGAGTTTATTCTCTCTCCACCATTTAAATCCAATAGTTTCCCATCACACTCTTTAATTGATTTAGCAATTAGTTTAAGGGCATTTGGTATATTTTCATGGATATTTACACCACTGTGCCCACCTCTTAGTTTTGCAATTGTTATTTCATATAGTTTTAGGTTTTGTGTATTTGCAACTAGTTTATGACTTGTATGTTTTGCAAGTATATCAACACCACCCGCACAACCTATACATATTTCTCCTTCTTCTTCGGAGTCTAAATTTAACATAAAATGAGACTTTATTTCTAAGTTTATATCATTGGCTCCTATTAATCCTATCTCTTCATCTGCTGTAAAAAGGTATTCTAAGTCTTTGTTTTGAGCCATTAGTGCTAACATATAAGAACAACCAATTCCATTGTCCGCACCAAGTGTTGAGTTTTCTGCCATAAAATAACCATCTTTTTCAACTATTTTAGGAATAGTGTTATCAATTAGACAGACAATATCATAGTGTGATTGTAAACATATTTTTGAGTTTGAATTTTTCTTTTTACATAATATATTATTTACATCATCAACTAAACATTCATAATCATATTTTGATGCATAATTTTTTACATAATCTATAAACTCATTGTGAGTACCACTACATCTTGGTATTGATGTTATCTCTTTAAATATTTCTAAAACTAAACTCAAGTTAAACCTTTAAATTTTTATGTGATTATATCAAAAAGAGTTTGTATTTAAAACAACTATTAAAATATAAAATTGTGACTTTTTTATATTTAAGATATAATAAATAATTAAAAATGAATTTTTAGGTGGAAATTATGAAACTCTCACTAAAAAGCTTACTTATACTCTCTTTTTCTCTAGTTATTGTTATTTCTATGAGTATTATACTATTTACAACTTATTACACAACAAAAAATTCACTATCTGAACAATCATATAAAATAATGGAAAATATATCTGAGTTTGCAGTTGATAAATCAAAAACCTATATGAATGTTGCAACTGATGCATCAAATTTTACAAGAAATTTACAAAGAAGAGATGTCATAAGTACTGAAAATCAAAATGAACTTATTAACTATTTTTATGAGCAAATGAATATAAATCAGTATTTTTCAGGGCTTTATTATGCATCGGTTGATGGTTCTTTTACCATGCTTCTAAAGAATAGTATTGGCTTTTTACAAAAAAGTATTATATATGATAATGAAGGTAAAAAAACAGTAAAAGTTTTTCAAAATGATAAATTCATGAATAAAATAAATGAAAGAATTTTAAAAAATGATATCTATAACCCAAAGATTAGACCTTGGTATTTAAATGCAATTAAAAATAATAAATTTACTTGGACTGAACCATATATTTTTTATACATCAAAAAAGCCTGGAATAACAGTATCAACACCAATATATGACAAGAATAATAAATTAAGAGGTGTAATTGGAATAGATATAGAAATAGATAGACTTGCCTCATTTATAAATAACTTAAAATTAGGCGATAATGGAAAAGTTTTCCTAATAAACAAATCTTTAAAAGTAATCTCTTTACCTAGTCATAAAAATGTTTTAAAAAGTATAGATACATTAAATGATGATAACATAATAAAAAGTGCATATAATGAGCTTATTAAAGTAAATAATAAACAAACAATAAAAGAAAAGATTCTTCTAACTTTTTCAAAAGATGAAAAAAATTATCAAGCTATGTTTTTACCTTTTAAAATAGGTGATTTAGAGTGGACAGTTGGTATGTATGTTTTAGAAGATGATTTTTTAGGTTTATTAAAAAAGAATAATAGATTAAATATCTTTTTAATTATATTTGTGGGTTTAATATCTTTAGTTATTAGTATTAAAATGTCAAGATATATCTCTAGTCCTATATCAAAACTAAGAGATATGACTGAGAAAATAGAGTTATTAAATTTAGACCACTCTAGTGTCAATCCAAACCCTATCAAAGAGATAAATGAACTTATTACTTCTTTTAATAAAATGAAAATAAATCTGAAAGAATCTTATTTGGATACACTATTTAGACTAGCAGTTGCAGCAGAATATAAAGATAATGATACCGCTGAACATATTAATAGAATAGGTTTGTATTCAGAAGCTATTGCAAAAAAACTTCCTTTATGTGAAGAAGATATTTATATATTAAAATATGCTAGTGCAATGCATGATATTGGAAAACTTGGTATTCCAGATAAAATATTATTAAAACCTGGAAAACTAGATAAAGAAGAGAGAATAATAATAGAAACTCATCCAGCAATTGGTGCGGCGATATTAGATAATCCAACCTCTGAAATTATGTTAGCTGGAAGAGATATATCTTTATATCATCATGAAAAGTGGGATGGCACAGGTTATCCAAAAGGTTTAATAGGTGAGCAGATACCACTATTTGCTAGAATTGTCTCTATTGTAGATGTTTTTGATGCCTTGATGTCTAAGAGATGTTATAAAGATGCTTTTGATGAAAAGAAATCTAAAGAAATTATTATAGAGGGAAAAGGAACATTTTTTGAGCCTAAAATTGTTGATGCTTTTGAAGAGTGTTTTGAAGAGCTAGTTAGTATCTCAAAATTAAATTAAAAAAGCCTAAGTATTTAACTTAGGCTTTTAGATCTCTATTTTTAAATGCGGCTACAATTGTAAAGAATACAAGGGTTGTTACAACATAAACCCAAGTTGGTACAGGTACAGGGTCTCCTGTTGCATATGAGTGCATTCCTGATAAGTAGAAGTTTACACCAAAATATGTCATAAGTATTGTACTAAATGTCAAAACAGAAGCAGTTGTTAGTACAAATGGATTATTTAGTGATTTAACAAATCTTAAGTGAAGAACTATTGCATAAGCTACAATTGAAACATATGCCCAAGTCTCTTTTGGATCCCATCCCCAATATCTTCCCCATGATTCATTTGCCCAAACACCACCAAGGAAGTTTCCTATTGTAATAGCACTTAGTCCAATGATTAAAGACATCTCATTTATATATGTTATTTGTTTAATAGTGTCATCTAAGTGAGGTCTATTTTTTCTAAAGATAAATAAAATAAGTGTCATAAATCCAATAATAGCACTTAGTCCAAAGAAACCATAAGAAGCTGTTAAAATTGAAACATGAATTGTAAGCCAATATGATTTAAGAACAGGAACTAGGTTTGTTATTTGTGGATCAATACTTGTTAGATGTGCTGTAAACATAAATATTGCAGCAACAATTACAGCAGCACTAAGGGCAAATAGTGATTTTCTAAAGAAAAATACACCTGCGAAAACACCAGACCATGAAATATAAAGTAGAGATTCATAAGTATTTGACCAAGGAGCATGTCCTGCAACTACCCATCTGAATCCCATACCAAAGGTATGTGCTGCAAAAAGTATTGATAAAACAGTAAAGGCTACTAAAGTAGTTTTCTTAGGTTTGATTTTTGGATTAAATACTACAACAAATGCAGTAATCAACATAATAAAACCAACAAGTAAGTAAGCTAAAGTAAGTTTTGGGAAAATATCAAGTTTATTAAACATAATTTCATTTGAAATCTCTTGTTCACTTGGTATTATTTTCTCCCCAACTTTTCTTTGATAAGCATAAATAAAGTCTAAGTATTTACTAGCATTTTCCCAATCTTCAAGAATAATTGTATTTACAAATCCTCTAATCATTGTCTCTAAAGCTTTTTGTGCTTGACCTTGGAAGTTTTGCATTGCATCAACTGGATTAAACCATTTTGTTGAGTCAAAATCATGTGGAGTAGGGAAGATATTAAATAAGTTGGCATTAAACGTCATAAATGCAACATTTAATCTTTCATCTACTCTTATAATATCTTTTTCGTATGTTCCTCTTTGTGCAGGTTTTGTAGCTGCTGCTTTATTTATCTCATCAGCTAAAATATATTTTCCATCTTTAAAAACCTCTGCAAAAGCAATATACTTTCTATCTTTATCAATCCCTAAATAGTTTTTTAATCTTGGAGTTGTGATTTTTATCATTTTCACACTTCTCCAAATCTCTGGACGAGAAATCATACCAAGTATAATTTGATCAGCATTTAGACCAAACATAGATTTTTTACCTGTTAGTTTTAAAAGAATTTCTTGATTTAAAGAGTCAACTGGTTTCATTCTTCCCATAGGACTTTGAACAGTAAGCGTACCAAATTTAGTAGCTAAGTCTAAAGAGTCCTTTTTAAGCATTTCAATATACTCTTCAACTGTATCATACTCTTTTACAGTAGGTTGTTGTACCTGTTGTGTAGCTTGGGTTTGTTGCGTTTGAGTTTGTTGTTCTGCTGCTTGTAGATTTGAAGCAGTAAATGCTAATCCAAGGGCAAGTACCAGTGAAAGAATATTTTTATTTTTCATTTTATTTGCAAGTATCCAAAATCTTGATTGTTTACTAAATAGGTTTAATACAAGACCTAAGGTAAGGAAAAAGTATCCTAAATATGTTGGCCATTTACCTGGGTCATTATTTACAGACAAAACTGTTCCTTTTTCATCTTGGTCATAAGAACTTTGAAAAAACAAGAAGTTTCCTTGATGAAGTGTTCTATTCATAAATATTCTATAATCATAAGATTCTCCATTTTCTTGTAGTACAGTTACTTCAGAAGCATATGAAGATGGAGACATACTTCCTGGGTACCTATCAAGTTGGAAGTCGTTTAATTTTATTGAAAAAGGTAGTTTTAGTAGTTTTGACCCATATTCAACACTTAAAATTGTATCGCCAAAGTCTTCTATTTTTGCAACTCCTTTAATACCTCTTTTCCCTGGAAGTTTTATAGCTTTTGTTTGTCCATTTAATGTAGCATCAATAGTAAGAATACTCATATCATTTTTACCTTTTTTTGCATACATATGTTTGTTGAACTTTACATTTAGAGTTTTGCCATTGAAATTAATATCATGGCTGAAGTAGTTGCCACCTAAAGCAGATAGTTCTATTGGATATTCAGCATAATATGAGCTTCCATCTTTTTCTTTGATGTTAACTTGTAAAAAAGGCTCTAAAGAGTACATTAGGTTTTGAGTTTGCCCCTCTCTTATTTGCATAATTCCTTCATAACCTGCATATCTTGTAACCGCAGCTCCTATTAAAATCAATACAAATGAAGAGTGAAACAAAAATTTTGCTTTTTGTTTCCACATCTTTCTTCTATAAATTATACCCATTAAATTTACAGTTGTAAGAACCAAGATAGATTCATACCACCAGTGGTTATATACAAGTACTCTTGCTGTGGATGTTCCGTAGTCATTTTCCATAAATGTAGCTACTCCTGCTCCAATTGCGAGTATTGCCAATAAAATCAGAGTAGTTTTAAATGAGAATAATATATCCAATATTTTAGTCAAAATATAAGTCCTTTTGTATCTTTTTTTTTGTTTTATTATAATCAGGCTTTATTAATAAAATATTAACTATGTTAACTATATTAAAGTTTTGCAATTATATCAAAAGATATTTAAGAAATAATGATTATAATTGCACTATGAATGAACAATTAAAAGAACTACAAAAAAAGAGAGTAGAATGTCTCTCCTGGAAAAACATTAAACCTTGGCATGAACAACTATTAAAAGCACAAAAAATAGTAAAAGAATCATGTGAAATTAAACTTGAGGATTGGCTTACTGTTGGTAAAGAAGAGGATTTAACCCAAGATGAAAGAGAAACTGTTTTACAAACTGCTAAAACTCTAATTCCTTGGAGAAAAGGTCCTTTTAATCTTTTTGGTTTAGAAATAGATAGTGAATGGCAAAGTAATATAAAGTATAATCTAATACGACCTTATTTTAATCTAAAAGATAAAGTAGTAGCTGATATTGGCTGTAACAATGGCTATTACATGTTTAGAATGCTTGAGGATAAACCTAAAAAACTTATTGGTTTTGATCCAAGTCCTCTAACTATGCTTCAGTTTGAGTTTATAAATCACTTTGTTAAAAGCGATATAGTTTATGAAAAACTTGGAGTTGAGCACTTGGAGATATATAATCATAGTTTTGATTTTATTTTTATGTTAGGTGTTTTATATCATAGACCAGATCCAGTTGGAACATTAAAACTGTTAAGAAACTCTTTAAGCAAAGATGGTGAAGTCTTAATTGATACTTTTATGATAGATGGTGAAGAAGAAGTTGCTCTTACTCCAAATGTAAGGTATTCTAAGATTCCCAATATCTATTTTATACCAACAATACCAGCACTTAAAAACTGGCTAATTAGAGCAGGGTTTTGTGATATTGAAGTTCTTGCTGTTACTACCACTTCAAGTGAAGAACAAAGAAAAACTCAATGGTCTTTTGACCAAAGTTTAGAAGACTTTTTGGACCCAAATGATAAAACTAAAACTGTAGAAGGGTATCCTGCACCCAAAAGAGTCTATATTAAAGCAAAAAAGAAGAACTAAAATAAATCTATATTATCTTCTTCTTTTATGTCTTTAAAAGCTAAAAATGAACTTCTTCCTTTGTTTTTAGCTTCATAAAGGGCTGTATCTGAGTTTTTGATAATTTGATCCATAGTATTTGTTGATGCTTCAAATTTATCATAACCTATACAAATAGTTTTTTTAAGAGTTGCTTCCTCATTTATTTGTATTTCTACTTGGGCAAAGTCTTGAATTAGTTTTTCACAAATAGCTTTTACTTCATCTTCTTGTGCTGTACTTAAAATAGAGACTAAGAACTCATCTCCTGAAAGTCTTGCTACTAAATCAAACTCAGAGATATTTGAGTGAATAACCCTTGCAAGTTCAATTAAAACCTTATCTCCAATATCATAATCAAATTCATCAATTACAGCTTTAAACCTGTCAATTCCAACCATTAAAAAGAAAACTTCATTTTTATCTTTATGTGATAAATTTATTAGTTTATTTACATGTTCTGTTAAGTATTGTCTATTATAAACGTTTGTAACCGAATCAATAGAATTAGCTTGAATATAGTTTTTCTTTAAAATACCACTTTGAATGATAGGAGATATCTGAAAAAATGCTGATTCAATAGCGTTGTACTCAGCTTCTAAGACAGTATAGTGTGTTTTTGAAGTTGCAGAAAAAGATACAATTGCATTTTGAGAGGTATGTGTATTTATAATAAAGAAAAAAGACTTATCATCATCTAAATAAAACTCTTGTCCTTTTACATATATATTTTCTTTTTTATTATTTTTCATATCAAATAAAGAGAAGGTTACATTATCTACGTTATAGTTTCTATTAAGCCACTCATAAATATCTTCAGCCACTTGTTTTATATTTGATGAGTATTGAAGTTGTTCATATAATTCATAAATCTTTTCTAATGACTTAAAATCTTTTTCATTGTGACTTGATGATTTTATCAAGCTTAATATTGAGTTTTTTAACATACTCTCTCTTCTTTATGTAAATTTACTTAATTATAATTCTTTTTATTTAAAACTAGCATAAAACCTATATGTTAAATAGTTTTTATAGGTAATTCAACCAACTATTTAGTGCTGCTACTTCACTTTTTAGTGTTGTACTCTCTCCATGCCCAGGAAAGATATCAATATCTTTTTCCCACGATAAAACTTTTTTTATGCTTTTTTTCATATTTTGGGGACTTGAAAAAGGAAAATCAACTCTACCAATTGTACCTTTAAATATAAAATCACCTGTAAAAAGATTGCCATCTATCTCAATAGCAGAACATCCGGGTGTATGACCTGGAAAAAAATGATACTTTACAGTTATACCTTCTATTTTAAACTCTTGGTCTCCTTCAACTAATACATCTGCAACACTTGGAGTCATTCCAAAGCCATATGGGTCTTTTTCTAGCATAAAAGCATCATCTTTAGGACAATATATTTTTAGACCAAATTCACGGCTTACTTCATTGTTTGACCATACATGGTCAAAATGTCCATGTGTGTTTAAAATCACAACAGGGTTTTTTGCGTTTTCTTTTATCCATGGCATTGCACCAACACCTGGGTCTATTATAAAATCTTTATCATTAACACTTACAATATAACAATTTGTTTGATATTCGCCCATTGGCTTTATTTTTATATCCATTTCAAACCTTATTAGATAGAATCTATTTTTATTAGATTATATCAATTTAGAGGTAATAAGTGAATTATTTTGAAAACTTAGAAGATATTTTATTAACAAGTAGTCCAAAAGAAAAATTTGAAAAATTTGAGAGCTTTTATGAAAATTTCTTAGCTAATAAAGTAAATTATGACTTAAGTTTTGAGCCAAAACCACAAAATGAACCATCATACAAAAGTTTCATGAAAATAGTTTTGCCTAGAAATGTAAAAATTAGAAAGTATTTTGATACAAATGAGGGTAAAGGAAGCTTACTTCACACAATTGCACATATAGAGTATAGTGCTATTGATTTAGCCCTTGATGCTGCACTTAGATTTAAAAATATGCCAAGTGATTATTATAAAGATTGGTTAGAAGTTGCCAGTGATGAAATAAGACACTTTTTAATGATTGAAAAGATTATGGAAAAGATAGGCTATAAGTATGGTGATTTTGAAGTGCATACAAACCTTTTTGAAGCTATGAAAAAAACAACCCACTTAGTGGATAGAATGGCAATAGTTCCAAGATATCTCGAAGCTAATGGACTTGACCAAAATCCAAAGATAATGAAAAAACTTGAATCAAATCCAGATCCAATAAATAGTGAAATACTAAAAGCTCTTAATATTATTTTAGAAGAAGAAGTTGACCATGTTTACAAAGGTGATAGATGGTTTAGATATGCATGTGAAAAAGAGAATCTAAATGTGGAGAATAAATACTTAGAACTTCTTGAAAAGTACTATCCTGGTAGTACACAAGGCAAAAAAACAGATATGAATTTTGAAGCAAGAAAAAAAGCTGGATTTTCTTGTGAAGAATTAAAAAGACTATCAAATAAACAGGAATGTTTTTAGATATAAATTTAATAACATTTATACTACTTATGCTACTATTTATTTTAATAAAACTTCAAAATAAAAGTGAATAAGATGAAAAAAATTAAAACCTCAACACATTGGCTTATTTTAGCAGTATGTATAATAATATCTTTTTCTATATTTATTTTTACCTTTAAATATAGCACAGATTTAATCAAAAATTCAAGTAAAGATAAAATTGAAACTGAATACAAATATTTAGTAAATAGTATAAGATTATTTCAAAATGATAGAAAAGCATATCTATCTATTTTAGCAAACCATATAATGCTTGTTGAGTACTTAAGAGAGTTAAATACAAATAATGAAAAAGAAGTTATAGGTCTTTTTAAAGATCAAATGAAAAAGCTTGATTTAATTATGCAAATAAGAATACTCTCTTTAGATGGGGATGAGTTAATTAAATTAGATAATAAAGATGGTGATATTAAGGTTATGTCTAAAAATGAATTACAAAATAAATCTCAAAGAGATTATTTTAAGCATTTTATTAAATTAGAAAAAAATGAAATGGGTATTTCTCCTTTAGACTTAAATATAGAAAATGGTAAAGTAGATATACCTTTTCGTGCAACGCTAAGAATTGCAATGCCTGTTTTCAAAGGAGAAGATAAAGATGGTATCGTAATAATAAATTATCAAATGAATGATTGGTTAAGAGAACATATCACTTCAACATTTTTAAATGTAAACTTAGTAGACAAAGATGGATATTTTATTATAAATTCAGATAATAAAAATAATTGGTCAAAATATCAAGATAATAAATTTACTATCAAAGATAAATTTAATGTAAGTATCTCAGAGTTAGACTCCTCAATATATACAAATACGTATGATGATGATTTTATAGTTAAAGACTTAAGGCTTTGGAACAATGAACTTTTTTATATAGTTTATAGTTTTAAAGATTTAAATGATACAAACCTATTTATAAATCAATCAAAAATAATAGGCATATCAATTATTTTTGCTATTTTAATTTTAATCTTACCTTTTTTTAAAATAGTTTATGAGTATTTAAATAGATTAAAAGAGAGTGAGTTTAAGACAAAAAAGATTTTAGACAACTCTTTAGACTCTATTGTAATGATAAATGAAAGAGGAATAATACAAACAGTAAATAATACTACTTTATTAACTTTTGGTTATACAGAAAATGAATTGATAGGAAAAAATGTAAATATTTTAATACCTGAACCACATCATTCAAGACATGATGAATATTTAGCTAGCCATGATAGAACTATGATGACAAAAGTTCTAACAACACAAAGAGAACTATTTGGTATAACTAAAAATAAAAAATTGATTCCAATTAGTTTATCTATAACAAAAGTAAATATTGATGCTAAAACTTTTTTTATTGGTTCAATTAGAGATATAGAAAAAGAGAGAGAAAATAAAAAGTTATTTGAAAATGTTTTTAATGAATCGCCCTTAGGTATCGCTTTAGTTTTACTAGATGGAACTTTTTGGAGGCTAAACAGTAAATTTGCTTCAATTATAGGTTATACAAATAAAGAAGCAGTAAAACTTACCTTTAAAGATATAACCCATGAAGATGATTTAGAAAAGGATATTTCTCATGTAAAACAGCTTTTAAGAAAAGAAATTGATAAGTATTCTATGGAAAAGAGATATATTCATAAAAATGGAACTGTTGTATGGGTAAACTTATCAGTGACACCTGTTTTTTTAGATGAGAAAAAAGAAAAAATAGAATACTTTATATCTATAATTGAAAATATCACTGAGAAAAAAGCAGTTACTGAAAAACTATTAGAAGCCGAAAAGATATCTCTATTGGGACACTGGGATTGGAATATAAAAGATAATAGTTTTTCTTGGTCAGATATGATTTTAAAGATTTTTGAAATTGAAGATTCTGATTTTGTTCCTAGTTATGATTCTTTTATGAATTTTGTTCATCCAGAAGATAAGAAGAGTGTTAAAAATGGTATTCAATATGCAATTGACAATAAAATACCTTTAAATATGGAATATAAAATAATTGTTGGAAATAAAGTAAAAACTGTTCATCTAAAAGGTAGTACAACATATTTAAATGACGAAGCAATCAATATATTTGGTACATGTCAAGATATCACAATCATAAAAGAACTACAAGAAAAAGAAAAAAATCAAGAACATCTTTTAATGCAACAATCAAAACTAGTCTCAATGGGAGAGATGGTTGCTGCAATTGCACATCAATGGAGACAGCCTTTAAACTCTATTGGATTAGCAATTCAAGACCTAATACCTGCATATAAACACAATGAAATAGATGAGGAGTATCTTACTGAGTCCCGTGATGAGATTATGGAACAATTAAGGTATATGTCAAAAACTATAGATGAGTTTAGAAACTTTTTTACAAAATCAAATAAAATTGTTGAGTTTAATATAATAGACTCACTTAATGAAATAATATCGTTTTCATGGGCTCAATTAAAAGAAAATGCTATTTATATGGATATATATATTTATAAAGATAATAAAAAAGTTAATATTAAAGAATTGGAAGATTCAGATTTTAATGATTATAATCTCAATAGTAGAGTTTCAGAGCTTAAGCAATTGATAATTAATTGTATAAATAATGCAAAGGATGCAATTATTGCTTTGGAAGATTCGGATAATATAAATCATAAAATAGATATTTCAGTACTTAAAAAAGATGATAGTACCTTTGATATTATAATTACTGATTATGCAGGAGGAATAGACCCTGAATCTAAGGATAGAATTTTTGAACCATATTTTACAACAAAAGAGATGGGTACAGGATTAGGTCTTTATATTTCAAAGATGGTGATGGAAAAATCACTAAAAGGAACTATATCTTATAATGATTCAGAACTTATTATTGAAGGTAAAAAATACAAAGGAAGTTCATTTATTATCAACTTGTCAAGTATCAGTTAACTTATTTATTAAAGAGCTTAGCCTAATAGTAAATTCAGCTCCTTTATACTCTTTTTCATCATAAGTAAAAGTAGTATTTTGGGCACTGATTTTACCCTCTAAACTATTTTCTACTATCTGTTTAGACATATAAAGTCCAATACCAGTACCTTCTGTCTCATCTTTTCCAGTTATATAAGCTTCAAATATTGAATCTATATTCTCTTGTTGTATTCCACCAGCATTATCTTTTATTTTAATTACTGTTTCATTATTCTCTTCTGTTATATCAATAAAAATATATCTTTCTGTATCAATTTTTATTAACTCATCATTTGCATTTTTTATAATATTTAAAATAACTTGTAGAAGTTCATTTTGATAATTACATAAATGCGTATTTTTAATATTTTTTATAAGTTGTATGTCATAAGCTTTACATTGTGCAATGATTAGGTTTTCTACTTTTTTTATCGTATCCTCTAAATAGAAACAACTTTCAAGTTTATTTGGTTTTAAATAGTTTTGAAAATCATTCATTGTCGTATTCATGTATTCTACAGAGTTCATAATATTATCTAAGTATTCATCCAAGTCTTCTTCATAATCAATAGTTTTCATCTCTTTGCCCACTTGAATTGTACTTGCACTAAGTGAAATTGTATTTAAAGGTTGTCTCCATTGATGAGCAATATTTCCTAGCATCTCGCCCATTGAAGCCATTTTTGATTGTATTCTTAATACTTTTTCTTTTTTACTTAGTTCTTTTTTCTCTTCTATTTCTTTATTGAACTGTCTTATTTCATTTAATAAATTATCAACATCAATTGGCTTGACTATAAAGTTTTTAACTTTTAATTTAATAGCTTCTATAAAATACTTTGGTTCACTAAATGCAGATGCCATGATAATAGGAACATCTAAGTTTTTATCTTTGATTTTTTTATACATTTCTAAGCCACTCATACCTGGCATGTGAATATCAGATACAATAATATCAGGTTTGATTTCAAGTATTTTTGCTAATGCTTCATCTGGGTTACTGAAGGAGTAAACCTCGGCAATTTCTCTTTTTAATATTCTAGTAATTCTTTTTAATAATACTTCATCATCTTCAACCACAACTAACTTTAACTCAAGCATTTAATGTATCCTATTTTTAATATAATATTTAAACTATATGTAATTATATCTTAAGTTTAAATTATAAAGAAAGATTATTAGTATGGAATAATTACTTTTTTATTATAAAATAATAATATCCTGAATTAAGCTTAGTACAGTTTAATTTTTTATGAGATATTATATACAGAATAAAAGGAATTTAAGTGGATAATAGTTTTTTAAATAAGATAACAATATTAGTTGTAGAAGATTCAAATACAGATAGAAAGATATTAGTTGATGTATTAAAAAAGTATTTCCCTACAGTTTTAGAAGCTTCTGATGGTGAAGAGGCATATGAAATTTATAAAAATGATAAAAACATTGATATCATAATCTCAGATTTAAATATGCCAAAAGTTTCAGGAATAAATTTTTTAAAACTTGTTAGAAGTTCCGATATGAATATACCTTTTATAGTTACTACTGGAAAAATAGAAGCAGAAACTATGATTGAAGCCATAAACCTCAATGTTAATTTATATATTACAAAGCCAGTTGATATTAGAACATTATTACAAAAAATAGATTATCTTTGTGAAAATAAATATCTTGAAACACGACTTGAGAATAAAAGAAGAGAGATAGAGTACTTAATTGAAGCTGTTGATGTTGCGGCTCTAATTTTTAGAATGGATGAAAAAGGTGATATTTCATATATGAATACAGCTATGCTTGATATTTCTGGATATGACAAAGAAGATGTAACTAATTTAAACTTTAATGATGTTATTCATCCTGAAATACCCAAAAAATACATTGATAATACATGGGAAGATTTAAATAATGGAAAATTATGGAAAGGAAATACTAAGTTTATAACAAAAGAAGGGGAAACCTTCTATTTAAATAATACTATTTTTAAAACAAATAATAATGATTATATAACAATAGCCTTTTTAACTACAAAAGAGAATTTAGAAAAAAGAGATTTTCAAAGAAAAGTAATAATGAAGTTCCAAGAATCAAACAAAAAAGAGTTTGAATTAAAAAAGAAAAACAGTATATTACAAGAAAAAATAGGTACATTAAGAGATTTATATGAAGAGTCTGAAATGACAATAAAATCTTTAAAAGAAAAGAATGCTTCAAATGTAAGACAACTAAAACATTATGAACTTCAAGGAGATAATCTATCTCAAAAATATGAAAAGTTTATGAACACTAAAAAAGAGGAGATAGACTCTTATATCAAAAGTTTAAATACAGAAAAACAAAAAAATGATAAGCTGGCATTTAAATACGATGAACTCTTAGAGTTAGTAGAACATTTTAAAGAAAGAAATAAAAACTTAGAAGAAGATGTTAGAAATAAAAACCGTAGAATAAATGATTTAAATGAAATGCTTGTAAATAAAAGTGATCCTAAATCAAAAAAAGGTTTTTTCTGATTTAGATTAATTTTGTTTTGAGTTTCCTAATTGGTTCGGCTAAGGGTTTTGAATAGTAATAACCCTGCACATAATCTACACCTAGTTCTCTTACTTTATTTAGCTCTTCTACAGTCTCTACTCCTTCAGCTAAAAGTTTTATATTGTTATCATCTGATATTTGTTTTAAAGCTTTGTATATTGATTGTTTCATTGTATCTTTTTGAATATTATCTATAATATTTCTATCTATCTTAATAATGTCTGGCTTTATATCAATAATCATGTTTAAAGATGAATAACCTTCTCCCACATCATCTAGGGCAATTAGAAACCCTTTTTCTCTATAAAAATTGAGAATAGTTTTTAGATGCTCTTTATCTTTTACCTTTTCAGTTTCAACAACTTCAAAAACTATGTTTTTTGGATCATATTCTAACTGTTTTGCCCATTTAACTGTTGATTGAAGGCAGAATTCAGGGTCATATATTGAAGTTGGTAAAAAGTTAATAAATATCTTTTTATTTATTCTTTTTGTTGCAGCTGTTTTTAAAGCTGTTTCTCTACATATTTGATCAAGTTTAAAGTTTGTATTATTTCTTCCTGATTTTTTAAAAATTTCATCTGGATACATAAGTGTACCATCTGGATAAACACCTCTTATTAGTGCTTCATGTCCAAAGATAGAGTTGTTTTCCATATCAATAATTGGTTGAAAGTGAGAGGTAAAGCTTTTACTATATAAAATCTCAAAAAATGAAATATCATTGATGAAATTTAAATACAAAAATAGTGATTTAGCTTTAAGAATATTATTTATTGTAAGTGGATGTTTATGGTTTTCTATAAATACGCGTATTTCTTTTTGTTCAAACTCTGAAAAACTTTCAGATAAGAAATTGATATTTTCATGAAAAAACCTATTTGGATTTAACAAAACTACAGAACAAATATTTTCATCAATTTTTGATTTTAGATGCAAGTTCTTAAGTAGTTTTGAAACTTTTTGTATCATTTCTGGAATATTTGTAATAAAATGAATTGTAGATTCACTTCCGCAAATATTAAACTCTTCTTTACATGAACATTCAATCATATCTATTCCTTTATGGTGCTAATCTATTTATTTCCCAATTGTTTTTTTCATTTAGATTATACTCAAATCTATCATGAAGTCTATCTTTGCCACCTTGCCAAAACTCAATAACTTTTGGTTTTATAATATATCCACCCCAAAAAGATGGAAAAGGTATTTCACCTTTTACAAATTTATTTTTTATTTCATCAAATTTTGCTTCAAGTAGACTTCTAGAAGTAATAACTTCACTTTGGTGTGAAACCCATGCTCCTATTTGACTACCTTTTGGACGTGAAAGAAAGTACTTTAAAGAGTCTGTTGTACTTATCTTTTCAATTATTCCTTCTATTTTAACTTGTCTTTCTAGCTGTAGCCAAGCAAATTGTATTGCAGCATTTGGATTTTCTTCTATTTGCCAAGCTTTTTTACTCTTATAGTTTGAAAAAAATACAAATCCTTTTTCATCATAAGATTTTAGTAAAACAGTTCTAATTGATGGTTTCATATCTTTGCCAACAGTTGCTAAACTCATGGCATTGGGCTCTAAAACTTGAGCATATAAAGCTTGTTCAAACCATAATTCAAACTGTTTAATTGGAGAGTCTAACAAGTCTTCTCTTCTTAAACCCTTTGTTGTGTACTCTTGTCTTAACCTAGATAAGTCTTTCATAATATTTCTTTATAATTTTATAATAGTAATAACTAATTCTCCAACTGTAAAGCCAAACTTTTTCATTTTTGAATGATTTATAATTATACCATCTTCTTGTAAATGTAGCCAATCTTTTACATTAATATCTATTGTACTCTTTCCATAAGGAACTCTCATAGTGTAATTCATCATTACAGTATTCCCTTCACTTCTTAAAACAGCATCACCAACTATATCAGAAGCAGTTCCAATGTAAGTACCATCTTTTTGAGGAGTTAAAGTCCAAACTCTTGTTTGCTTAGTACCATCACTATAAACAAACTTTTCATCTAAAGTTCCAACTCCATGATTATCCCAAGAGCCATGCATATCAGCTTTGAAGCTTTTTATGATTTTTCCACCCATATCTTTTACTATTCCATAAGCTATTAAATCTCCATTAAAATAATCTTTTGGAATAAACACTGGTTTTGTATCTTTAAAGTCACTCATTTTCATAGAAGTACATCCTGTAATTAAAATTGTTAAAACGATAAGTAAAGAATATTTTATAAGTTTCATGCTACTAATCCTTTGTTTAAATTTATATTTTGATCCCTTGTTAATGTAACTTGTACTAAGTTTACATTTCTAGTTAAAAAGGCAGCTTCACAATAGTTAAAGTACATTTCCCACATTCTTAAAAAGTATTCATCAAATCCTAGGTTTTTTATCTCTTCTTTTTTATCTAAAAAGTTTTTGTGCCAGATGTTTAAAGTTTTTGCATAATCTTCTGTAAATTCTTCCATATGTTGTAGGTTTAGATTTGTATGTTTTGTAGTTGTTTCTAATATCTTTGAAACACTAGGTAAATGACCACCTGGGAATATATACTTTTGAATAAAGTCTGTACTATTACTATAGTGTTTGTATCTTTGATCTGGCATTGTAATTATTTGTAAAACAATAACTCCACTAGGCTTTAATAAAGCTTCACATTTTTTAAAGAATATATCAAAATACTCTTTTCCAACAGCTTCAAACATCTCTACGGCTATAATTGCATCAAATTTACCCTCTAAGTCCCTATAGTCTTTTAAGAAAATATCAATACTCTCTTCAACCTTATGCTCTTTAAACTTCTCTTCGCAAAGTCTTTTTTGTTCAGTACTTAGTGTTACAGTTGTCACTTTACACTCTTTTTCTTTTGCTAGATGTAAAGCCATGGAACCCCAGCCTGAGCCGATTTCTAGTACATTATCACCTTTTTTTAGTTTTAGTTTATTTGCTAAGTGTTCTATTTTTCTTTTTTGAGCTGTATACAAATCTTCATCTTTGCTTTTAAAAATAGCTGCTGAATACATCATAGTTTCATCTAAAAAAAGTTTATAAAAATCATTTGATAAATCATAATGCTCTGAAATGTTTTTTCTTGAATTCGTTTTTGAATTTTTTCTTAGTAAATGTTTTATCTTATTGAAGTGAGGTAATAAGTTTATTAAAAAGTTCTTTCCATTATCTTCACTTTTGATTCCTATATGTTTTGAATTTAAAAGTGCTAGTTTTATAAGTCCTGTTAAGTTATTTGTAGAAAATTCTTTATTCATATAACTTTCAGCAAAACCTATATCTCCATAATATAGAAGATTTTTAAAGAAGTCATAGTTATGGATTTTTAAAGATATTTCTTCATCTAAAATATTCCCATAAGTTTTTGTTTGATTATTTGGATAGCTTACTTTTAAATTTCCTATTTGTATTTTTGATAGTAAATTTTCTCCAAATTTATGCCATAATTTTTTCATTAGTATCTCCTTACTTGATCTTCTTTTGTAACTTTTACCCAAGATAGTCCCAAGTTTTTTAATTTTATTGATTGCCATATTGTTCTTGTAACTACAAAAAATGTTAAAAATGTATGTTTAAAAAATAGTTTTAAAACATTTTTTGATGAAAACTCCATTGAGTTTCCATTAAAATATGCGCTTAACATTCTATTTTTATTTTCAAATAAATCAATTTTTATTAGCATTGCGTCTTTTGTATATTTAAAAGTAAACTCATAATCGCCAACTCTATTAAAAAAAGGAGATACATACATATCTTTTTTTATTTTTCCTTTATATTTATTAGCTTTTATCTCTTCTAAATCTACATCATAAATAACTCTTCCACCATTGTAATTATGCACTTCTGCAAGAAGTTTAGTTGGTCTATTATCTTTGTTTTTTATTATTAAAAGGCTAATTGGATTAAAAACGAAATTCATGATTCGAGGAAGTGTTATAAAGTGAATCTTTGATGACTTATCTATATTGTGAGCTTTTAATAGATATTCTACATTCTCAAGAAAAGTCTCTTTTTTACCAAAATGATCTTTTGATAAGAAAGAGAATAAGTTGAATCTATTGATTGAAAATAGGCCATTTTTTAAGGTCTTTATATTATCTAAATCAATATCAAGCATAAAGAATTTGTATTTAAAGCTATGCTCAACTGGTAAAAACCTTTTATGATATATTATTCCATCAAAAAATTTATGGCTCATAATCCACATCCTAGCTCTTGTGCTATTGTATTAGCACTCCATAGTCCATCTTCATGAAAACCATATCTCCAGTATGCACCTGCAAAATAGGTATTATTTACTCCATTTATCTCTTCTCTTCTTTTTTGCATATTTATTGCTTTTGTATCAAATTGAGGGTGTTCATACTCAATTCTTTCAATAATATCATCTACATTATCACTTTCATTTAAAGTAACAAAATAGTCTTTTTTAGTTTTTAGGTTTTGAAGAGTGTTAATCCAATAAGAAAGTATTGCATTTTCACTGTTTTCACTGCTTTTATAATTCCATGCAGCATAAATCTTTTTGTCTGGATATAAAGCTTTATTGTCAGTATGGAGTAGGGCATTATTTTTTTTGTATTCAAAAGCTTCTAGTATCTCTGTCTCTTTTTGGCTAGCATTTTCAAGTAAACCAAGTGCATCAGGAGCATGCATAGCAAATATTACTTTATCATAAATTGATTCATTGCCATTTTTATGCATTAGTATTACTCTTTTTTCTTCTCTTCTTACTGAAATAACATCTGAGTTTAAAATTGTTTTTCCAGATATCTTTTTAATAATCTTATTTACATAGTTAATACTTCCATTTGATACTGTTAACCATTGATGATGAGTGTCAACTCCAAGTAGTCCATGGTTTTTAAAGAAGTTTATAAAAGTGCGAGCAGGAAATTCATGCATTTTATTACTTGGTGTTGACCAAATTGATGAACCCATTGGTATAAGGTATCTTTCTTTAAAAGCTTTACTATAAGTGGAGATATATTCACCTAATGTTTTATTTAAATCAGGAGAATTTATCTCTAAATCATTATTTGCTTTTTTATTAAAATTTAATATATCAATAATCATTTTATAATGTGTTGGAGAAAAAAGATTCTTTTTTTGAAAAAACATTCCAGCTAATGACTCACCATTATATGCAAGATTTGACTTTGTATCCCAAAAACCAAAACTCATATCTGAATTCTCTATTTTTACGTCAAGTTCTTTAAATAGTTTTGTAAGAAGAGGGTAAGTTTCATGATTAAATACTAAAAAGCCAGTATCAACTCCAAACTCATTTTCACCTTCACGAACTTGAGTTGTCCTCGCATGTCCACCAAACCTATCGCTTATTTCATATAAATCAACTTCATGTTTAGCACTTAATAAGTAAGCACTGCCCAGTCCACTAATCCCTGCACCCAATACTGCTATTTTCATCTTTAATCCTTATGAATGACTTGAGTAAATAAGCTTAGATATGTCTATATAGTCATCTAAAAAATTTAATATCTTATTTAACTCATCTTTTTCTATATCTTTAGATTTACTCATAATCCAAATATTTTTCAAGTCTGTACTTGCCATAACAGCAGTTTTATAATCATTTAAATATATGATTCTGTACTCACTAGTAAAAATATAAAAATATGTCATATCTATACTTGCCATAGAGTTCTTTTCTTTAGAAACTGCTTTTCCTTCATACGCAATAATGCGTTGAGTGTCGTTCTTGTCATAACATCTGTTAAATACTTCAAATTTATCAATATCAACAAGTTTGTATTCAACACTAGGTGATAGACAATCTCTTTCAAAATAATTATAGGTACGTGCTATTTCAAACCAAGTACCACTAAAAAGTTTAGGATCTACAAAGTTAATACTTTGTGGCATCTTTGCATTTAATGATAAGAAAAAAATCAGCAACACAATTAGCATACGCATATTTACTCCTAAAGTTTTATTATTACAATTATATAGGCAGGTGAAATGATTTAATAGTTAGTTTTTGTCAATTCATAAATTAAAACTGATATCTATTTATAAAGAAAACTGCTACGAGTTTAAGTAGAATAGGTAAAATTGAGTAGAGTATAATAAGCGTATTTAAAGCTAGATTGGAAAGATTATTTACGTCAAAACCAACTATTTCTAATATTATAAAAGTGATAAATACTGCCAAAGCCAAAGATAGTTTTGTAAGCATATTCCAAAAACCAAACAATACACCAGAAATTTGATTTCCTAGAGTTTTTGATTTTTGGGCAATATCTGACTGTATTGATGCTGGTATTGCCATATCTGCACTTAAACTTACTCCTGTACAAAAAGATATAAGACCAAATAAAATATAATCCTCTTCACCTAAAAATGGTACAAATGAAAAAGAGACTACAGCTAGAGCTATTGAGCTTATCCAAACTTTTTGCTTATCTATTTTCTTAGATAAATATATCCAAAAAGGCAAAGCAATGACAGCAGATATAAAATATACTAAAAGTAGGGCACCTGTATATTCTGGTGTTTTAAGAACTAATTGAACATAAAACAAAAATAGTGTTGCTGGTATGGCATTTGCAAGATTGTTAAGTATAAAAGCGATAAAAATATTATTAGCTTTTGCAAAATCTTTTTTAAACCTTTTTAAGGAGTCAAAAAAAGGCAAAGTTTCCATTGAACTCTTATTTTCTTTTATAAAAAAAACGAAAATAAAAATCACTATAGGAAAAACTATAAGTGAAGTTTTTAAAAGTAAATTTAAACTCTCTTTTGGATTTTGAGATATGTTATAAATATATGGTAAGAGAAGTGCTATTACCACACCTATGATTGTAAAAACCTCCCTTGAAAAAGAGAGGTTTGTATTATCTTGGTAATTTTTACCAAGTTCAGCATTTAAAGCAAGGTAAGGTATATTTATAAAGCTCCAGGATATATAAGTTAAAGCAGAGAAAATAAATAACCATAAAAATGAATTTGAACTTGAAGGATGAATTAGAAAATAAAAACTGAAAAGCAAAGTTATGCTACCCAAGACAATTAGATAACTCTTTTTTATATATTTATCACTAATAAGCCCAATAAAAGGGTCACTTATCATATCAAGTAATCTTGATAAAAAAAGAGCAATACCAACGAGTGCAACATTAAGTCCTATCTCATTTACATAAAAATTTGGTAAATAAATGTATATAGGAAGACCTAAAAAAGCTATTGGTATGGCAAGAGTTCCATAAGCAATTTTTGCTATATTTTTATTCATGCTTTTATCTTATTTTTTATGAGTTTTATTATATGTTTTAATAGTGGAATTTTTTCATAAATATTTACTCCACTATCCCAATAATCAATATGGGAAGAAACTTTCCCCTTTGATGTAAATTCAACTCTAGATACTCCAATAAAAGATTGAAAATCTTTGCTGTTTTTTGAAGTTTTGTATCTAAAAGTCCATCTAAGATAAGAAATGTTTCCTTTTGTTATGGCTTCTGTGATTTTAAAACTTGGCTCTTCCAAGGTTTTATACATATGAGAAAAGATATTTATCAATGAATCTATATCATTAGTCTTTTGAAAGGGGTCTTCAAAATAGACATCTTCTATAAATATTTCTTTGTACTCTTCTAAAGTTACATTAATATTTAAGTTCTCAAAAAACAAAGCATAGTTTTGAGCATATTGTTCATAATTCATTTTAGTAACTTTTTATTAATTATAAGAGATATTTTATAAGGTAGTATTGCCATAAGTCTTAAAAACAGAGATATTTTAAAAGGAAACCTTATTTCAAATGAGTACTTTCTATTTACACCTTCATATATGTTTTTAGCTGCCTCTTCACTTGTAATTAAGTCTGGCATCTCAAAATTATTTTTTTGAGTAAGTCTTGTTTGTACGAAGCCATGATTTATAATTTGAATTTCAATATTTTTTACGATAAGTTCTGCTTGAATTGATTGTGCAAAATTTACAAGGGCAGCTTTACTAGCACTATATCCACCACCATAAGGTAGCCCAAAATAACTTGATAAACTAGCATTAAAAACTAATCGTCCAAAGCCTTGTTTTTCATAAAAAGGTATAAGTGACGTTGTAACTCTAAGCGCACCAAGGTAATTAATATTTGTCATCTCTTCAAAGTGCTTTATATCCCACTTTTCCACTCTCATTACTTCATAAACAGCTGCATTAAAGATTGTAATATCAATTTTATCAAATATGCTAAAGAGTTTTTGTACTGATTTTTCTACACTTGTTGTGTTTGAAACATCTATATTAAGTAGTGTAAGCTTTTGGGGGTACTTTTTTTGTAAAGTAAGTATCTCTTCTGATGATTCTATGGTTCTTGAAGATGCTATTATTTTATAGTTTAATTTTAAATATATTTTTAAAAGATCTAATCCAATACCGCTACTAGAACCTATTATCCAAATATTTTTCATAGTTAAAACCTTTATATGAGATTTTAACTATGTTTGATATATTTTGGTACTCTTTATTTGTAAGTTAATAGATTTATTTTAAATTAGCAATAGGGTAGTTCTCAATAACAAAATCAATATCTTTATCCCCTCGACCACTTAAATTTACTAATATAGTTTTATCTTTAGATAGAGTTGCTGCTAATTTCATAGCATATGCAACTGCATGAGCTGATTCAAGAGCTGGAATTATCCCTTCTAGTTGTGATAATTTATAAAATGCATCTACAGCTTCTTCATCATTGCATAGACCAACTTTTGTTCTACCTTTATCCATTAAAAAAGCATGTTCTGGACCAACTGATGGATAATCAATGCCACTACCTATTGAATATACAGGCGCAGGATCACCTTTCTCGTCTTTTAGCATGATTGAATTAAAACCATGCATAACTCCCTCACTTCCATAAGTTAAGCTTGCTGCATGTTCACCTAAACTTTCCCCTTTACCCAAAGGTTCAACTCCATATAAATCTACTTCTTTATCATCAATAAATCCAGAAAATATCCCCATAGCATTTGAACCTCCACCAACACAAGCTACAACGTTATCAGGAAGTCTATTTTCATGCTCTAAAAATTGCTCTTTAGACTCTAATCCAATTACACTTTGAAAGTCTCTTACCATCATAGGAAAAGGATGAGGGCCTACTACTGAACCAATACAATAAATAGAGTTATCAGTATCACCTAAATATGCTTCAAATGCAGAGTCAACAGCCTCTTTTAAAGTTTTGAGTCCATGAGTTGCTGGTACTATTTTAGCACCTAGAATTTTCATTCTAACTACATTTGGGTACTCTTTTTTTATATCAACTTCTCCCATATGTATTTCACACTCTAATCCAAAATATGCAGCTGCTGTTGCTAGTGCAACCCCGTGTTGTCCTGCACCTGTTTCTGCAATTACTTTTTTCTTACCTAAATGCTTAGCTAAAATAACTTCAGCCATACAGTGATTTAGTTTATGTGCTCCTGTATGATTTAAGTCTTCTCTTTTTAAATATATTTTCGCGCCACCACAAAACTGTGTTAAGCTTTTTGCATATGAAATTGGAGTAGGTCTTCCTTGATAGTGTTTTCTTACATATTGAAGTTCATCTAAAAATGCTTTTGAATTTTTTATTTCATTGTATGCTTTAGTAATCTCTTGAAAAGGAAGTTCAAGTTGAGGAGGTATAAATGAACCTCCAAATTTTCCAAAATAACCTTTTTCATCAGGGTATGATTCTAGATGTGTCATTATATAAATCCTTAAATAGTATATTTAAAAATATTATATAGAATAAGTTTTTAATTGATTATGAAATAAGTAGTTATTTTTGGTTTTATCACAGTAATAAAAATACTGTGATAAATTTTAGTTAAATATAGTTTATTTAAACCAGCTTTTTACTTTGTCAAACATATTTTCAAAGTTTTTTTCATGTGGTTTGCTCTCTATTCCAAAGCTTTTTTGTAGTTTTTCTAATAACTCTTTTTGTTCATCATTTATATTTTTAGGATATTTTATTTTTATTTGAACAATTAAACTACCTTTTCCATGTCCTTGTACAGATTTAACACCTTCATTTTTAAACTTAAATTGCTCTTTGTCTTTAGTTCCCATAGGAATTTCTAATGATAATTCCCCTCTAAGACCTGGTATAGTGATTGTATCACCAAGAGCTACTTGAGTAAAGAATAGCGGAACCTCTATATAGATATCATCATCATGTCTTATATAGTGAGGATCTTCATTTACATTGATTTGTAGATATAAATCACCTCTTGAGCCATCTTGGGCAATATTCCCTTTATTTGATACTCTAATTCTATTTCCATCATTTACACCTTCTGGAATATCTACATTAAATTTTTCTTCTTTTTCTTCATATCCAGTACCTGAACATTTTTTACATTGATTAGCTACAGATTCACCGCTACCATTACATGTAGGACAAGTTTGTGCAAATGTCATAAAACCTTGTCTTGCATGAACTTGACCTTGTCCCGCACAAGTTTTACAAGTAGATAGTTTACCATCTTTTGCACCAGTACCTTTACAAGGTTTACAAGCAGTTTTATATTTATAAATAACATCCTTGTTTGCACCAAATACAGCTTCATTGAACTCTACTTTTAATTCAACTCCAATATCTAAATTATAACTATATGTTTTTTTCTGTCGTCTTTGTTGTCCACCAAATCCACCAAATCCAGATTGTCCAAACATCTCTTCAAAAATTGAACTTAAATCCTCAAATCCACCAGAGCTAAATCCACCTCTACCTTGTCCATGTCCTTCTAATCCTGCTTTTCCATATCTATCATATAAAGCTCTTTTTTCATCATCACTTAAAACTTGATAAGCTTCATTAATTGCTTTAAATTTTTCTTCTGCTTCATTATCATCTGGGTTTTTATCAGGATGATATTTCATTGCCATTTGTCGGTAAGCTTTTTTTAATGTACTTTTATCAGCACTTTTTGTAACTTCTAATAATTCATAATAATCTATGTCTAACAAAGTATTGCTCCTTTTATTATTTAAAAAACTTCGCGATTTTATCTAATTTATGATAAATCTTTGATATAATCGCCACATGAAACTTGGATTAAATAAATTTTATGACTTAGTAGAGGCCTTTGAATCTCTTCCCACTATTGGAAAAAAATCAGCACAAAGACTTGCTTATCATATAGTAATGAGTGATAACTATTGTGGTATCAAAATTGCTCATAGTATTGAAAGTGCATTAAAATCAATAAGAAAATGTTCACAATGTGGATGTATGAGTGAACATGAGATTTGTGAGATTTGTTTAGATGATGATAGAGAATCTAGCTTTGTATGCGTAGTTCAGTCTGCAAAAGATATTTTCACAATAGAAGAATCAAAACAGTTTAATGGTAAATATTTTGTTATATCTCAATTGGATGAGATGGTTTTAGATAAATTAATTTTATTTGTTAAAACAAACAGAGTAAAAGATGTGCTTTTTGCAATATCTCCATCTTTATCAAATGATGCTTTTATTTTGTTTATTGAAGATAGATTAAAAGAGTTTAATATAAACTTTACGAAAATAGCACAAGGTGTTCCTACAGGAGTTAGTTTAGAAAATGTTGACATATTGTCATTAGCAAAAGCAATACAAAGTAAAGTGATAATTTAAAATGGAAGAAAGAATTATATGTCAAAAGTGCATTCATTATTATGTAACTTGGCAAAATGGTAGATCACATGGATGTAAAGCATATGGCTTTAAATCGCCAACAATACCAAGTGTTGTTGTAAAAAGTTCAAGTAAAATGGATTGTAAACTTTATTATAAAAAACCAAATACAAAATAGGACTTATCTATTTGCAAGAGAATATACTAAAAATTCAAAAGGATCAAATTAAAATCTTCACACATATGATAAATAATGAACAAATAAGTTCTTTACTTGAAGATAAGCAGATTAGTTATAAAGAGTTTTTAGAAACAATTCTCGTACCACTATTTAATACATTTATAAAGTTTTTACAAAATGAGAAAGATATTAAATTAAAGTTTTTATTGAAAAATACTTTACAAAAAGATGAGCTATTCTTAATTCTTAGAACATTTAAGAACTCTATATTTTTAGATGCTAAAAATAGTAGTAAATTAAGTGATTATGATTTTACAAGAAGAGTTGATGAAGTTTTTGATATCTTTTATCTATACTTATTTAAAAAAAGTCAAACTATTAAAATAGTAAAAGATGAAGATGAAATTAATCATCTACTTAATACTTTAGATGAGAATTTAGCTATTTTATATCTAGATTTAGATGGAAAAATTGAAAATTCAAGTGCTTTTTTTAGAAAACTATTTTTAGCAAATAATAAAAAAATCAAATTTAAAAAGATTGAAGATTTAATAGTACATAAAAGTGAAGCTACAACTTTTATAGAAAAGATAAATAATGAAGATAATTTTAATATTGATTCCTTAGAGGTAATAAAGTGTGACAAATCAGCATTTTGGGTTGAAATAAATGTTGAAAAAAGAGAAAAAGATATTATTATAATTTTCAAAGATATTAGCTATAGAAAGAGTTTAGAAAATCAGAAAAAAGTATTTCTAGAACAATCCAAAATGGCAGCAATGGGAGAGCTAATATCTATGATTGCACATCAATGGAGACAGCCACTTCAAACAGTTTCAATATTGGCACAAAAGCTTGTATTGAGAAAAAAACTAGATGGTTATGTTGATAATGATATCCTACAAAAATCTGTTACAGATATTGATTTACAGTTAGATTATATGTCAAAAACAATAGATGACTTTAGAAATTTTTTTAAACCTGAAAGTCAAAAAACAATTACAAAACCAAGTAAAATAATAGATAAAGCTATTAAGTTTTTGCATTATATTTTAACTATAAATAATATTGACTTTAAACTAGAGATTATCAATGATAGAGAAATTAGTATTATTGAAAATAATCTTATACAAGTTATGATAAATATCATAAAAAATGCAATAGATGTTCTTTTAGAAAGACAAATAGAATCAAAATTGATAATTATTAGATGTGATTTTAACGAAAATTATGTAATAATAGAAATCGAAGATAACGCGGGTGGAATACCTGCAGAAAATTTAAATAAAGTTTTTGATTCGTACTTTACAACTAAACACAAGGACAAGGGCACCGGTCTTGGCTTGTATATGAGCAAAACTATCATTGAAGAACATAGCTTAGGTAAACTAAGTATAGAAAATAGTTCAAATGGTGCATTATTTAAAATAGAATTACCAGTAGAATAGGAGTTAATATTGTTATATGAGGATTTGAAAATTGCTACAAAATCTTTAGGTTTTTTTACTATAGAAGATTTTGCAAAATATATTGGTGTAACACCATCTGAAATTTTGAAATGGGAACAAAAAGATAGTGTTCCTTATACTGTCTCTTTAATTGTACATTTACTAAGAGGTGAAGAGAACTTACCTGAAAGTTCAACTTTAGAGAGTTTAGTTGAAGAGTGTTTACCACTTGCAACTTTATTAGAAGAGGCTTCTAGCTTTCCTCATAAATTAGAAGAGATGTTTTTATTACAAAAAGAGTTAAATGACTCTACAAATGGTAAAAACTGGGAATTGGGAACTAATAAGTATGGCAAAGAAATAAATTGGTTAAGATGTATTCATATGGAAGTTTCTGAACTTATTGAATCAACTCCTTGGAAACATTGGAAGAATATCAATTCAGAACCTGATATGAATAATATTCATGTTGAGTTAGTAGATATTTGGCACTTTTTGATGTCATATATTTTACAAGAGACAAATATTCCAAAAGCTGTATCTTTAGTAAATACACATTGTATTTATGAAGCAAATAGTGAAGTAGATGTGAATCTTATGGTAAAAGAGTCTGAAAAACTTTCTTATATCTCATTAGCTATCCAAACTGGAAACATGCCATCATTTTCAGGAATAGAGAGATTTATTGACCAATACTTTAGATGTTGTAAAATCTCAGGATTATCTTTTCCTTGGCTTCAAAAGCTATATATTGGTAAAAACTGTTTAAATAAGTTTAGACAAGACAATGGATATAAAGAAGGAACTTATACAAAAGTTTGGAATGGAGATGAAGATAATGTAGTTATGGTCTCAATACTAGAAGAGTATGAAAGTATTGATTTTAACCTTTTATATACAAAACTCACTGAAGCTTATTCAAAACTGTAAAGAGATTTTTTCTCTTTACAAAACCTCCCTCAAATGATAAAATCAAGAGAATTTAAAAGCGCACTAAAAGTCTCAATTCCTGTTATGATGGGTTATTGTGTACTTGGTTTTGCTTTTGGATTATTGATTACCAGTTTAAATTATCCTTGGTATTTAGCTTTTATTATGTCTGTATTTATTTATGCAGGAGCACTGCAGTTTTTGGCTATTGGATTTTTTAGTTCAAAACTTGGACTTCTGGATATTTTTATTGCATCTATTTTTGTGAATATTAGACAATCCTTTTATGGCTTATCTATGTTAAAAAAGTTTAAAAAATCTGGAAAACTCAAACCCTATTTGATATTTGCACTTACAGATGAAACTTATGCACTTTTAACAAGTATAAAAGAGGATGAACAATTAAATAAGAAGTATTACTATTTTTATCTAAGTGCTCTCAACCAATTTTATTGGGTTACTGGAAGCCTTATAGGTGCAATATTTGGTACAAATATATCTTTCAATACAAATGGATTAGAGTTCTCTTTAACCGCTCTGTTTGTAATACTAGCAATTGAACAATATAAAGCTAATAAAAATTTTGTACCATTTTTTATTGGTGCAATAACTTCAATAATAGCAATTTTGTTAGTTCCTATAGATAGTATGCTTATTTTTGCTATTGTTTGTTCTTTGATTGGGATGTTTATTTTTAAAAGTAGTTTAGAAAATGCTAAGTAATGAAATATATTTAGCTGTTTTAGTGATGGCTATAGCAAACTTTATTACTAGAGTTTTTCCATTTTTATTTTTTGTAAAATATGAGCCACCAGCTTGGGTTGTTTTCATCGAAAAAAATTTTCCACCAATTATAATGACTATTTTAATATTTTATACTTTAACAAGTATCGATTTTAAAATTGTTCCTTATGGTGCAAAAGAGCTCTTGTCTATATTAGTAACAGCTTTTTTACACATAAGATTTAACAACTATTTAGTCTCTATAATTGTGGGAACTCTTTTTTATATGGGACTTGTACAGTTTTTATAACTTATTTTTCTAAAACTCTTTTAGTGGTATCAAAAACCATTTCGTAGTAAGTATTATTATTAAATTCAAACTCTTGAATAACATCAAGCCCAAGTTTTCTTTTATGTGCAGAATAAGAACGCTCATTGATTTTATTTACAAAAGTTACTAAAATAGGGTATCGTTTAGACATAGACTCTAAGGCAAAATCAAAAAGTTTTTCTAACAGTCCACTTCCTCTTACACTTTTATCTATACAAACTGGTCCATATTGATAAGAGTTATCTACTGTTAATGTTTGTCCCAAATATCTTAGTTTTGGTAAATCTTTTATCATATGCACAAACATAGGCCATTTTGACCAAAACTGCCACGAAGCTGACATAACATATCCTAATACAACATCATCTTCAACTGCTATAAATAAGCCTTGTTCTTGTTCAATAAGGGCTGTTAGTTCTTCTTTTGAAAAGCCTGTTGTTACAAACCCATCTTTTTTATCAACTTCAGCAATAGTTGCTAGTTGGTATTTAGCATGTAGTTTTAATATATTCTCTATATCTTTTATTTCTGCGATTTTTAATTGCATTTTTGTCTCCATAAAATTGATGATGTAAGTATACAATCAAAAAAAAATATTGTCATTAACCTATGTTAATTTTTCATCTCTTTTCTAATTCTAGATAGTGCAACATCAGTAATACCTAAATATGAAGCAATATGATAGTTTGTTACAGCATCTTCAATCATAGAATAATCATCTAAAAACTTTTCATAACGCTCTCTTGCATTTAAAAGTAGAAAATCAGCTTCTCTTTTTTCTTTTTTGATTATAAGATTTTCATAAACTCGTAAAAGTAAGTCATTCCACTGTTTATGCTCACTGCCAAGTTCTAAAAGCTTTTTATAAGATATATGTAAACAAGTAAAGTCACTAAGCACTTCTACACTAAAAGGGCAGGGTGTTCCATGGGATACAGAAGAGATACTGCTTAATAAATGTCCTTGTTTTTCTGCAAAAGATTTATTAAACTCTTTCCCCTCAACTGTTAGATAGTAGTATCTAGCTAAGCCAGAAATTAAAAAATAAAAATCTTCAACTTTATCATCAATAGAAAAAAGATGCTCGCCTTTATTTAATGTTTTAGTATTAAAAAAAGGTTTTACCATATTCCAATTTTCCTTAGAAATAGGGGAGATATCATTTAAAATAGGGTATAAAATATCAAATTGTTTTTCTATATTCATTTGATATTTACTCACTTTTTTCACCTTTTAATTCTTTCATCTCTTTTTGAAGATTATTAACTAAATCAAGTAGATTTGATATTCTTTTTTCGTGCTCTTCTTGTTTTTTTTCTAAAGTATCTATTTGTTTATCTTTATTGAAAATAGCTTTTTTTAGATCTTCTAACTCTATTACTAGGGATTTATTTTGAGTTTTTATTTGAAGTAGTTGTTTAGCTATTAAATCAAATTGTTTCTTTTTATCTTGCTTCATCATTAAATCAAGCTTTGAGTATTCAATATTTTGTTTTTCATATATTTCAAGTTGTGAAAGTAGGCTTTTTATTCTATTTTCATATGTAATAACTTTATTTCTTAGAAGCTCACTATTATCATTGAAGCCACTTATTTTTGATAAAATTATCTCTTTTTCTTTTTTTAGATTAGATATCTCTTTTTTATAAGTAGTAACTTGTTCTAAATATCTTTTGTTTTGTGCTCTTCTTTGATTCTCTTCATCAGTAACTAAAAATCTAATACTAATAAACTCAACAATATCTTTACCCAAATCATCAAATACAGGAATAATTTTTGTATTTATGTAATATGTTTCATTATTTTTAGATAGATTTCTAAGAGTTCCTTCCCAGGTTTTTCCACTTTTAATTGTCTCCCATAACTCTTTAAATAGGCTTTTAGGAGTATCTGGGTGTCTTACAATATTGTGATTTTTCCCTATTACTTCATCTTCTTTGTACCCTGAAACTTCTAAAAATGCATCATTTACAAAAGTTATATTTCCTTCAAAATCAGTTTTAGAAACTATTGCTTCTTTATTTAACAAAGATAAATATGACTCAGTCTCTTTTTTTTGTAGGATATAGTTTTTCTTATAATATATATCTTCACATACAGTTTCAAGATTTTTATCAAGTATTGTAAAATCTAGAGGTTTTAGAAAATATGAATTAACATTTAGGTTTATTGCTTTTATCATTTGTTCAGACTCTAATATACCTGTTGTGAAAATATATGGCACATCTTTATTTTCTTCTCTAATTTTTTCAAGAAGTTCGATTCCACTCATTTTTGGCATATTGATATTACTTATGATTAAATCATAAGGTAAGTTTTCTTCTATGGCTTTTTTGTAAGCATCATAGCCATCAAATGCATTACTGCACGAAGTAGTAGTTTCAAATTTTTTATTTAAAAAGTCTTCAAAAACTTTTCTCTCTTCATCATCATTTTCTACATATAAAACTTTTAACTTTTTTATAAATTCATTAATATTTTCCAATATGTATCCCTATTTATACCATTTACTTATCTATAGTCATTTTTGTATTCAACATAGTGGGCAGCGTGTTTAATTAATTTATCAACATCTTCTTGATTTAACTCTTTCACTACTTTAGCAGGGCTTCCCATGATTAAACTTCTTGGTGGAAACACTTTTCCTGAAGTTACAAGTGAATTTGCTCCAACTATACTTCCTTCTCCAATTACTGCATCATCCAAAATTGTTGCACTCATGCCAATTAGACAATTATCTTCAATAGTACAGCCATGAAGCATAACTTTATGGCCTATTGTTACATTATCTCCGATTATTGTTTTTGTATTTGTATCAGTGTGAATACATGATAAGTCTTGGATATTACTATTTTTGCCTATTTTTACTTCATTAACATCAGAACGAATAACACAGCCAAACCAAACAGATGAATCTTCGCCTATAGTTATGTTTCCAATTAAATCAGCGCTTGGAGCTATCCAAGCACTTGGGTCTATTTGTGGGTAAAATTCTTTAAATTTCAATATCATTTTAATATCCTAAAATTATTTTAGAATATTATAGCTACTCTAATTAAAAGCTAAATAAAAATTATTTAGCTTTATATTCTAAAATAATAGGTTCAGAATAGTTTGGAACATCATCATAAGTAAATATTGCATAATACTTATCTATATCAGTAGCTCCAAAGTCATCTAGTGTATATTCATCTACACCTGCATAAAGTTTTTGACCATCTTGTGCAGATAGAGGTTTTCTATAAGCATTTTTAATTATTTTTGCACCTGTAAAATCTGGATCTTTTGGGTTATTCCAAGTGACTTTTATTTTACCATTTTCCATAACTAACTGGGCATTTGTAACTTGTTCAACAGGAAGTCTTCTTTTAGGAATATGTTCAATAATTAATTTTGGGCAAAGGGCAGTATTATTTGCTTCCCAAGAAACAGTTTTATCTTTTATTATTTTAGTAGCCGATGTAGGCTTTAATACAAAGGCAATATCTGATTTATTTTTTAGCTTTTCATTTAAAATAATTTCAGAAAAGGAATCAAACATAAAGTATTGGGTTTGATTGTTTTTTAGTTCATTTGCACTAACGTCATAACCAACATTTTGAATTACTTCTCTATTTGTAATATCTCTATAACTTTTATCAATATTTTCATCTACAAACTCTAAATGGAATCTAATATCATCTTTTATATAGATTTTTGTAGAGTTTAATTCAAAATAAGCTTTAGTAATCATTGTGTCATTATAAGGAGGAAGAGACGATAAGTTAAACTTGAAAGTAGAATATATCTTATTTCCTTTTTCATCAAAACCAGCAGTTATTACATCATCTGTTACTTCTGTTTTACTTACTGTATGAATAGATTTTGGATATAAAGTTGCAACTGTAGGTTCAATAGTATATGTTAATTCAAGTCGTGGTCTATATGATAAACCAAAACCATACTTCCCATATCCAATATCCCATTGCATCATCTGTTTAGTTCGTCCAACTCTTAACTCTTTGGGCCCTTCAACTCTTAATACGATAGTATCATTGAGAATTGATTTTTTTAAATCCACACACTCTGAGCCTGATAAACTCCAAGTTCTCCAAATCCCTTGTGTAAGCTGATGTGATTCAGTTGGTCGGCCAATGTATCTGATTATTTCCATATTATCTACATCTTCAAAATTTGTAATATCACCCATAGTTTCTTGATTAACAAGTCCAACATTCCATTCACCATATTTTTCAATTGTTGTCGAAACTCTGTTAATAGGATATAGATTAAAAGAAGCTACTTTTATAAGGGCATTTTGAGGAAGAGATTTCATATTTATAGATATAACAGCATAAGAAATACCTTTATTTTCATCAACTCCAACAAATAAAGAATTTATACCAAAATGTTTAGGATTATTATTTAAATTTTCAGCAACGTAACCTGTACCTTTTGCATTTGCGTAATAAGTTCTACTATATTCATCATACTCTACTGATGTTCTAACTCTAATTTGTGGATAAAAAGGTGATTTTTGATTTGTTTTTTTATTTACAGCTCTGATATTATAAAAGTAATCTTTATTTGATGCTAAATTAATATCACTAAACTCTAAGCTTTGTGTTTTTGTAATCAAATTAGATGCGTTACAAAAGTGTTTATCGCTACGACTTCTAAATATTTCGAAATATACATCTTTGTCTATTGTAAAATCCCATTTTAAATTTACATGATTAGAACCAATTTCAGTTACATCAAAAGAGTTTACTCTCGACATAGGAGAGTTTTTACTATAGTTATCAACTTCTTTTAAGGCATAAATTAAAGCTGGAATATGTTCTCTAATATTTTCATTCATATCTTCCATATAATCACTAATATTCCTAGTTCCAACTTCTACCACAGATGATAATATACCTTGTGAATAGTAAAACTCTCTTCCACTTCCAGAGATTAGTTTTGCTGGTGGTTTACCTTGGTGTATACCATACTCTCGTCCTGATATTTTTCTAATCTCTTCTGCCATATTTGCACATAATGTATTCATATCAATTGTATCAATAGTATCTTCATGTCTAAAATCATGAGCAGGAAAGAAAACATTTCCTTGACTATGATAATCTAATGCAATTGTAATATTTGGATGAGCTAAAACAAAATCCCTTAGACTTTGAGTTTCTGGTTCAGAAAAAGGTTCAGGTCCTCCATATACATTTGAAGAGGTATTTGTAGATTTTACAAATCCTATGGGAAAGTTTCTATTTAAATCTACTCCATAAGTCCCATCCATATTTTGTCTTCTATTTTTTCTCCAAAAAGAGAAATGGTTTCTTGAATATTCATATCCATCTGGATTTGCACAAGGTACCATGTATATAGTACTTTCGCTTAAGTAAGTTTGTAGTGTTGGGTCGGTTTCTAAGTTTCTTAGAACATAAGAAGCAAATTCAATTGCTAATTCATGTCCTATCCATTCTCTTGCATGAATAGTTCCAGTATAAAATAGTGCTGGTTTACTATTTGCAGTTTTTATATTTTTTGAAATTGTGATTAAATTTATATCTCTTTTTTCCCAAGTTTGACCAATCGATTCTATTTTAAAATATTTTGGATATTCTGCTTCTAGTTCTTTAAAAATTGTTGTTGAAGCATCGTATGATCTGTATAGTATTTTCAAAAATTTATTCTCCTACTTTTAATCTGGATTTTAGCTGATTAAACTTATTTTTTCCTATACCATCTATCTCTTTTAACTCTTCAATATCTTTAATTGAAGTTACCTTTTCTTTGTAATCAAGGATAACTTTTGCAAGCTTTGGTCCTATCCCTTTTATTTTCTTTAAAATCTCTTTTGATGCACTATTTATGTCAACTCTCATATCACCAATTGTTTGGTCCCATGATTTTAGCATTTGTTTATCTATTGATTCTATTTCAAGTAAATCAGAACTATCTGTTATTATGTTTTCATCTAAATATTCTTTGATTTCAAAAGCTAAATCTTCTTCCATACCGTATAAAGACATTAAATCTGTCAAAGTAGCTTCGTTTAAATTGATTTTTTTCTTTTCAAACTCAACAACAGTGCTTGCTTGTTTTGCATAGGTTTTTTCTAAATCTTTTGGTGCAATAGAATCTGGAACATCATTTTCATTACTTATTTCTGTTAAAGACATATCAAAGCCTTTTGTATCATTTAAAAAATACTCTCCATCAAAACTAGGTTTATATTTACTAAACCCTATATGTCTCATTGTTCTAAGTAATGAAGAGTCTATTTTCCCTAACTCTTCCCAAGAGAACATTGGAACATGAGGTTTTTTAAATCTTCCCATAGAAAAGTCCCACATCAAGTATTGACAAATCCAGTCTCTTATGTAAGGGAAAGCAGCAAAGGCAGTTGCACACTCTAAAATATATGCTTTTCCTGTTTTAGCACAAATAGCAATATCACAAGCCCAATATTCAGCTTTTGCCGCTTTACTTGCTTTTACAGCTAGTTCAAGAGCATTCATAGGAATATTTTCATAAGACATCGAACCACCTTGTGATGTATTTGTTATCCATTCTCCAGTACCTGAATATCTCCAAAAAGCACAAATAGGTTTGTGTCCTATAAGCATTACTCTAATGTCCCCTGAATCTTTTAAATCAATCGCATTTTGAGTGTAAATAGGGTTATATTTTTTTTCATCTAGAAGTTTTTTTGCTTCTTTGTAACTATCAGCTTTATGAACAAAATATCCACCATAATTAGATGCTCCGTAACTTCTTTTTATGATTTGTGGGTAAGTAGCTTTATTTTTTAGATAATCATACCCCTTATCTTTATCATAATAGATTTTTGTTTTAGGAATTGAAATATTAAATTTCTTACAAAATAGAGTTACATTCTCTTTTGATTTATTTGAAAACTGTGTTTCAATTGAGGGTACAAATCTTACATTTGGAAGCTCTTGTGATATCTCAACAAATGTCTCATATGCAGTTGCCGGAATATTCCCAATTAGTACTTCAATCTTTTTTCTTTTAATCTCTTTTATGAACCTAGCTTTGTCATTTTTCCAATGGTATGTAACAGTTTCTATTTTATCTGGCCAGCCTTTAAAGTTTGACTTATCAAAAAATCTCATTACATAATCTAAATATAAGAATCCTATCTTTGGCAGTTTTTTCATTTTTTATCCTCTTTTTTTGTTTTTCTATCTATTAAATCAACAATCAAATCAATTTTTTTATCATTGAAGTTTAAGCCCATTTTCTCTTGTTCTGGTGTTGCAAAGGCAGGTATACCATTTACTTCTAATACAATATATTCCTCTTTCTTTCTATCATATATTATATCAACACCTGCAATATCAAGCCCAGTGATTTTAGTTGCTTTTAGTGCCAAATTGATTACATCTTCATTTGGCTCTCTTAAAAACACGCTTCCTCCACTAGTTACATTTGTACGCCAATCAGCACCATTTGCTTTTCTTCCATAACATCCTACAAATTGACCATCAACAATATCAACTCTATAGTCAGTATTATCATAATCGATAAATTTTTCAACGTAAAAAAATCTTAAATCCATTTGATTTAAAAAAGGAATAAGCATATTTAGAGTCTCTTCATTCTCTATTTTTGTAAGTCCAACTCCACCCCAACCATCAGTTGGTTTATACACCATTTTAGACCACTTTTTCATTATTGTATTAAGATGATGTGTATCATCCCTATGGCATAACTTATAATCTGCAGTTTTTACACCATTTGCTCTTAATAAAAATGATGTGTGGAATTTATCTTCGGTAAGTTCAAATGCTTCATAATTATTAATCATTGGAATAACTCTATTTAGGGCTTTATATAAATACATTTGATACTGAGTTTGCTCTCCTGCATTATATGAGAAAAATAAGTCAAGTTTTTCTAACTTAATTTTATCGTACATTATATGAGAGTTTTTAGCAATTGCATTTCGTAAATTTAAATTAGGATGAGTAACAATATCCCTTTCATTTAGCTTGCTTATAATCTTTTTTTGTATCTCTTCTCCACCACTATTTTGGTAAAGCCACATACCTATTTCTCTTTTTGCCATGTTATTCCTTTCTTAGTTGTTATTTTGAAAATGAGCTAAAATTTTAGTCATTAAATCAATTCTTTTTGGAAAACTATCTTTTAATGCTCTTTCTTTTATGGTATGATCTCCATCCCCATAAGGGCCAAAACCATCTAAAGTTGTAACACCACAAGATGCAACTATATTAGCATCACTTACACCACCTCTTTTTTCAGTTAATAGCTTACTATTTGTAATCATCTCTATTTGACTGATTAATTCTAATTGTTTAGAATTTTCTTGCATAACATCTCTTTGAATTGACCCAGTAAGCGTAGAGAGAGTTCCTTTGACATATGATTTATTGACTATTGTATCAATAGCATTAAGAACTCTTTGTTTCTCGTCATTAGACGTGTATCTAATCTCTAAGGTTAATTCACATTTTGGAGATATCGTATTTGCACCAATTCCTCCATTTATCTTACCAACATTTACAGTTGTTTGCAAATCTAGATTTGTTAGTTTTACTAAATCTTGTAGTTTAAAACTAGCTTCTAAGTTTGCATCAATTCCTTTATCATAATGATTTCCTGCATGTGAAGCTTTTCCTTCAATATGTATAGTAAAAGTTCCTACTCCTTTTCTTTGAGTAACAACTTCCATATTCTCTCCAGCAGCTTCAAATACAAAACATAAATCATAATTTTTTGCTATAGAAGAAGTAACTAATTTAGAGTCATCACTACCTGATTCTTCATCCGAAACGAGTAAAAAATCTATATTAAAAATCTCTTTATTGCTAGTATATATATTTCTAAGAGCTTGTAAGGCAACAATATTTCCACCTTTCATATCACAAGCACCTGGACCATAAATCCACTCTTCATCTTCGCTTACATCTTCAAAGCTATTTGCAGGAAATACGGTATCATTGTGACCTAAAAGTAGAATTTTAGTTCCATCTTTTTTCTTTGATGAAAAAAGTAAATGATCACCGATTAATTCACGAGTGTATATTTTCTTTTGAAAGTTTAAATCTTCCAGCCATGTTGACATAAATTTGCCAACATTATCAACGCCGATTTTATTTTTTGTATATGAGTTTATACTCATAATGGCCATTAGGTCAGTTAGGTAGTTCATGTTATTCCATTTTTATTTTGTAGAATAGTTTACTATAAGAAAGTAGCATTTAAGTTACAAAATTAATTATAGTAAATTGTCTTACTCTACATTACCATAAAATAACAATTTTAGAATAATTAAGGTGGTTATTTTCTAACCAACCTTAATATATTTATTTATTACGTTTTTGCCCAGCAATAATAAATCTCAATGCATTAAGTCTAATAAATCCTTCTGCATCTTTTTGATTATAAACTTCATCTTCTTCAAAAGTTGAGTGAGCCTCTGAGTATAAAGAGTTTACAGATTCTCTTCCTACAACCATAACATTACCTTTGTAAAGTTTTAGTTTAACAGTTCCTTCTACATATTTTTGAGTAGCATCGATTGATGCTTGAAGCATTTCTCGCTCAGGTGAGAACCAATACCCTTGATAGATAAGTTTTGCATATCTTGGCATAAGTTCATCTTTTAAGTGAGTAGCTTCTCTATCTAAACAAATAGATTCAATAGCTCTATGAGCTTTTAGCATAATAGTTCCACCTGGAGTTTCATAACATCCACGAGCTTTCATCCCAACATATCTATTTTCTACTATATCAATTCTTCCAATACCATGTTTATTTCCATAATCATTTAGTTTTTTAAGAAGTGTTGCAGGAGATAACTCTTCACCATTTATTGATATAGGGTCACCATTTTTATATCCAATTGTGATATATTCTGCAACATCAGGAGCTTTTTCAGGAGAGTTTGACCATAACCACATAGACTCTTCAGGCTCATTATTTGGATTTTCTAAATGTAAACCTTCATATGAAATATGTAAAAGGTTTGCATCCATAGAGTATGGACTAACAGATGGATTACCATCTGCATCGATGTGCTTTTTATCGATTTCTATCCCATTCTCTTTTGCATATGCAAGAAGTTTTTCTCTAGAATTTAAATCCCACTCTCTCCAAGGAGCAATAACAGTAATTTCAGAATCTAATCCTAAATAACCTAACTCAAATCTTACTTGGTCATTTCCTTTTCCTGTTGCTCCATGAGATACAGCATCTGCACCCATTTTATGAGCAATCTCAATTTGCTTTTTAGCAATAAGAGGTCTTGCAATAGAAGTACCTAATAAATACTCTCCCTCATAAATTGCATTTGCTCTAAACATAGGGAAAACATAATCTTTTACAAACTCTTCTTTGATATCTAATATAAAAATATTTTCAGGTTTAATTCCACAAGCTAATGCTTTAGTTCTTGCAGGTTCAACCTCTTCACCTTGACCTAAATCTGCTGTAAATGTTATAACTTCTGCATTATATTCATCTTGAAGCCATTTTAATATTGTAGATGTATCAAGTCCACCACTATAGGCTAATACTACTTTTTTTACTTCTTTTTTACTCATTTTTATATCCTACATCATAGTAATTTTAAGGAGTTATTTTATCTAATCTTAGCTATAATCTTGTTTATGAGAATAGATAAATTTTTAAACGCAGTTAATATTACAAAAAGAAGAGCCGTTGCTGAAGATATGCTTGAGCATAAAGTTGTACATATAAATGGAATGTCCGTAAAAAAAGCAAAAGAAGTTAAAGTAGGGGACATGATACAAATAAGATATTTGGAGTACACAGAAGAGTACAAAGTACTACAAATCCCACAAACTAAATCAACTCCAAAATCAAAACAAGATGAATATATAGAAAAACTAAAAGGAAAAGATGATGTTTAGTATGGATAAACTAAAATTTGATGATATTTTTGAAAACAGGCTTCCCCAAGAAGAAGTTAGAGATTTTTTAATCAAATTATACGAAGATGGAGAAACTGCAGAACAAATAGCAGCAGCTGCTGATGCCATGAGGGACCATCTTATTCCACTTCCTATTCATTACTCATTAAAAGATGAATTAATAGATAATTGTGGGACAGGTGGAGATAAATCAAACAGTTTTAATATCTCTACAACAGTTTCATTGCTTTTAGTTGCTTGTGGAAGTAAAGTTGCTAAACATGGAAATAGAAGTATTACAAGTAAGTCAGGAAGTGCTGATATGCTGGAAGAGCTTGGAATAAATTTAAATCTAAGTATTGAAGACCAAGTTAAGATGCTTGAAGTGACAGGTTTTACTTTTATGTTTGCTCAAAATCATCATCCTTCAATGAAAAATATTATGCCTATTCGAAAATCAATTCCACATAGAACTATTTTTAATATTTTAGGACCTCTAAGTAACCCAGCAACTGTTTCAAAGCAATTAATTGGGGTATTTAGTGATGAATATATTCATAGAATGATTACCGCACTAAGTCTTTTAGATGCAAAAAGAGCTATGGTTGTTAGTTCAAAAGATGGTATGGATGAGATATCTATTAGTGATGTAACTTATGCAACTACATTGATAGACCAAAGAACAAGTGATTTTATAATAGATCCTAAAGAGTATGGCTTAGGTTTATATCCAAAAGATGAAATTATTGGTGGTAATGCAAAAGAAAATGCTCAAATCACAAGAGATATCCTAGAGGGAAAAGTAGTAGGTGCAAAGCTTGATATTGTTCTTATAAATGCAGGTGCAGCCCTTTTTGTTGATAATAGAGCAAAAGATATAAAAGAGGGAATTGAAATAGCAAGAGAAGCTATTATTTCAGGAAAAGCTAAAGAAAAATTAGAACAAATAATTAGTTTTTCAAAAAGTATATAATAGGATTATTTTGGAAAAGATAGAATTAATTTTAGAAGAGAACCAATTATCAAAAATTATTGATAAACTAGAGAATTTGCTTAATGAAGATACATCTATTGTATTGTTACGTGGTGATTTAGCAAGTGGTAAAACCACATTAGTTAAGAATTATGTTAAGTCATTAAAAATAGATGATTTAGTAACATCTCCAACATTCTCTATTCAAACGATTTATGGTGAGAATATTTTTCATTATGATGTTTATAATAAAAGTTTAGAAGAGTTTATATCTTTGGGTTTATTAGAAGAGTTTGAAAAAGAGGGGACTCATTTTGTAGAGTGGGGCGATGATAGACTTGATGAATTACTTAATTCATATGGATTTCACACAATTAAAGTTGATATTGAGAAATTAGAGAATAAAAGGCGATATATAATTAATGCATAAATTAAGAATAGAAAACATAACTAAAAGTATTAAAAAAACTCAAATATTACATGGAATCTCACTGGAAGTTAAATCTGGTGAAATAGTAGGTTTATTAGGACCAAATGGGGCAGGAAAAACTACTACATTTTATACTGTTTGCGGATTAATAAAACCAACATCAGGTGAAATATTCTTAGATGATGAAAATATTACAGGATTGCCTTTACATAAAAGAGCACTGAAAGGTATTGGGTATTTACCCCAAGAATCATCTATATTCAAAGATTTAAGTGTAGAAGATAATTTAATGCTTGCAGCTGAAATTGTTACACAGGATAAAGAGGAACAATTTAAAAGAGTAGAAGAGTTACTTGAAGTTTTTAATATTGAACCAATTAGACAAAGAAAAGGTGTATCTTTATCTGGGGGTGAAAGAAGAAGAACTGAAATAGCAAGAGCACTTGTTTCAAGACCAGACTTCTTACTTCTTGATGAGCCATTTGCAGGTGTTGATCCCATAGCGGTAAAAGATATTCAAGAGATTATTCATCAGCTAACAATTAGAGGAATTGGTGTACTAATTACTGACCATAATGTAAGAGAGACTCTTGAAATTTGTGATAGAGCATATGTTATGAAAAGTGGTGCATTATTAGCATCTGGAAATAGTGATGAGATAAGAAATGATGGAAGTGTAAGAGAACACTATTTAGGAGAAAGTTTTACTTTTTAGAAGTAAGAAACTCTCTCTTCTTGATTGTCTAAAGATTTATTTAATGCTAAAGATACTCTTTTCATAATAAGTTCTTCATTATCATCATTATTTAGTTCAACTATCCCAAAACAAGACTTTTTAGAAAAGTTTTTCTCTTCAAGCATAATATTTAACAACTCTTCTAATTTATAAGCAACATTTAATGCTCCATCTAAATCTGTTTCAGGTAGTAGAATCAAAAATGCTGATTGTTCAGCTTTAAAATTTATATCATGTTCCCTAACATTTTTAGTAATTAGTTCTGATATGTTAATCAATAAATCTTCATAAGATACAATATTTTCATCTATGTTTTGAATCTCAAGTTTTATTAGAGATAAACTTTTTCTATATCTTCTAACTCTTTTAGATTCAAGTGAAAATATTTTATGAAATTTATTTAGATTATATAAACCAGTTATTAAATCATGGTTATATTTGTATTCAAATAGGTTTGATTTTTCATTTAGGTTTGTAATATCATATAAAGATACTAAAAAATAGTTTTTCTCTTTTTCTATTTTTGATACGTTTAATTTAAAGATTTTTTCACTATCTTCAATTTTTAATTTTACTAATACATTTTGTTTGTCTAAATTACTAATAAATTCATACCAAGGTATATCATTGCTGAAAGAGTACTGCTCTTTATCAATCATTGAGTCTTCAAGATTAATGGTAAACTCTTTAAAGCTTTTCAAAAAAGATTCATTTGCAAAAACTTCTTTTCCTTCATGCAAAATTGCTACAAAACTATCTTGATTGTTTAAAACTTCAACTATCTCATCAGTCTTACTTAAATCTGTTGACTCTTTTTTTAGCTCTTTATTTAAAAATTTATGTTCCAAAGACTTTGTAATATTTTTCATCAATTCATATAAATCTAAAGGCTTTAAACAATATGATGTTATTCCTAGTTCTATTGACTTTTTGTAAAAATTAGAATCAGTATGGGCAGTTGTTGTTATTGTTGGAATACTTGGATTGATTTGGTTAATATTTTTAACCATCTCTAAGCCATTCATTTTAGGCATATTAATATCAGTGATTATTAAATCTATTTCAGGATTGTTTTTAAAGGCATCAAGTCCTTCTTGACCATCACTACATATCACTAGCTTTTTTACAAAACTACTTAAAATATTAGAAGTAAAATTTCTAATTTCATCTTGGTCTTCAACATAAAGTATAGTTAGTTGAGTTAAAAAATTTTTGTTCATGAATACCTCTAATTTTAAAGTAACCTACTTAGTAAATATTTTCAATGCATTTCTTAAATCTTCTTCTGTATCAATTCCAAAAGATTTAGATTCTACCTCTACCATTGCAATCTTCTTTTCATGATAGATTGCTCTTAATTGTTCCAATTTTTCTATATGTTCAGTCATAGCACTAGGTAGTTTACAAAATTCATCTAAGCTTTTTGCTGTAAACCCATAGATACCTAGGTGCCCATGATATGTAGACTCTTCGTAATGGTCTCTATGGTAAGGTATTTTACTTCTTGAGAAGTATGTAGCATTTCCTTTACCATTTAATAATACTTTTACATGATTTGGATCATCAGCTAATTCTGAAGATATTTTCTTATGACACGATACAATCATAATATCTTCATTGTATTCTTTTACTTTTTTAACTCTATTTATTACAGCTTCTATTACCTCTGTTTCAATAAATGGTTCATCAGCTTGAACATTAATTACAATATCATCATCTTTTAAATTTAACTTCTTAGCTGCTTCATTTATCCTATCTGTTCCACTTTGATGAGCTGATGAAGTCATAATAGCATTTATTCCATGTTCTTTTGCTAAGCTTATTACATCTTGTGAATCAGTAGCAATAGTTACTTCATCTAAACTACTTACTTGTTTTGCAGTTCTTATAACCATAGGAAGTCCTAGTATATCAGCTAAAATTTTATTTTGAAATCTACTAGAGTTTAATCTTGCAGGTATAATTATCATTTATTAATTCCTTTAATTTATTACTGGTAAAGTAATTTTTGTAATTGTAGCATTAGCACTACTTGTAATTGAAATACTACCTTTTAAGTGTAATTCTATCACATTTTTTGCTATGTATAAACCTAAACCTACACCGTGTTTTTCTTGTTTGGTGGAGAAGTATGGCTCAAAAATTTTTGTTAAATGTTCTGGTTCAATTCCACCTGCATTATCTTTTATAAAAAGCTCTATAAAATCTTTTTTCCTCTTAACTTGAACTATAATTTTTTTATTGTCTACTATCATATTTCTCTGCATTGCTTCAATAGAGTTTTTAACAATATTATTAAATACACTTACTAGTACACTTTCGTAAGTCTCAATGATTATTTTATTATCACACTCAATTTCAAACTCAGTAATTCTTTTATATGGTTTTATTAAAGTTTCAATTAACTTCTTTAGTTCTACAACTTCTTTTTGTGCTTCAACTTCAATAAGTGACTTAAACTCCTCAATTGTATTTGAAAGATTTCTTACATTTTCAGTTATTATCTTTAGAGCATCTGTAAAGGTTTCATTCTCTTCAACTTCTAATGATAGTTTTTGTGCCAAAATTGAAATAGTGTTAAGGGGTTGTCGCCATTCATGTGAAATTGTTTTAATTGTTTCACTCATGATATTTAGTTTATTGTCTTGTGCTATAACCTTTTCATCAAGTTCTAATTCATGAGTTATATCAAACATCAATGCTGTAAAGCCAGTAATATCTCCGTACTTGTTGTTCATAGGTTTTATTTTTATATCTACCCAAAAAATGTCATTATTTTTCTTTACATTTTTTATTTTTCCTGTCCAGTCTTTACCTTTAAGAATTGTATCCCACATATCCTTGAAGAGTTCAGAAGGGGTATCTTCATGCTGAATTACGGCATGGGATCTTCCTAGTAGTTCACTCTTAGCATAACCTGTTAGTTTACAAAAGGCATCGGAAACTTTTGTAATAAATCCATATTTATCAGTATGACTTGAAATAACATAATTATTTAGTATTTGGTCATCTGAAATTTGTTTTGTAATATCTTTTGCATTTAAAACAAAGAATTTTTTATTTAGCATAAGAGAAATAGTTACTTTTAAATAAATTGGTTTTTTATCTTTTCTTGTACAAAGAACATTTATGTCAGTATCATATGAGTTTCTCATATTGTCGCGTAGAAGTTGTAAAAAAGATATTTTGTATTCATAATTAACAAAGTCTACAAAATTTCTTGATAAAAGTTCAATATTTGAATAACCCAATATTGGACTTAATGCATCATTGACATACAAAAATTTACTTTTGAAGTCTATTATCCCAATACCATCCCAAGAGTTATTTATAATCTCTTTCAACTCATGGTTTGTACTTTTTAATTTTTCTAAATCTGAACCCATCAAAAACCTAAATAAACTTATTTTTATATCTTTTCATTATAATATAAAAACTTTAAAACTAGGGAATATTTTATGGATAATGATGATTTAAGTGCTAAAAAAACCATAACTGTAATAGATACATTTGGATTTTTATTTAGAAGTTTTTACGCACTTCCTCCTTTAAAATCAAAAGAGGGTTTTCCTACTGGACTACTTACAGGCTTTATGAATTTTATTTCAAATGTTGGTAAAGATTTTCAAACAGACTATATAGTATTTGCACTTGATTCAAAGGGTGATACGTTTAGAAATGAAATCTACACTGAATATAAATCTCATAGACCAGATGTTCCAGAGGATTTATTAAAACAGCTTCCAGTTGCAATTTCATGGATTGAACAAATGGGTTTTAAAACAGCAATCAAAAGTGGCTTTGAAGCTGATGATATTATTGCTTCAATTGCACATGATGCAAGGCAAAAAAACTTAGAAGTTAGAATTGTAAGTCATGATAAAGATTTATATCAATTAATTGATGATGATACTATTTACTTATTTGACCCAATTAAAAAAGTAGTAATTAATGAAGAAAAGTGTTATGAAAAATATGGAATTCATCCAAAACAATTTACAGATTATCAGTCGCTTTTAGGTGATAGTGCTGATAATGTACCTGGAGTAAAAGGTGTTGGGGCTAAAACAGCAGAAGCCTTGATAAAAGAGTTTGGAACTTTAGAAAATATATATGAAAATATAGAAAATGTACCAAAACCTAGATGGAAAACACTTCTTTTAGAGAATAAAGAGATGGCTTTTATCTCAAAAGAGTTAGTAACTTTAAAAACCGATTGTCATTGTATAGATTTTTTAGATGAGTTTGTATTGCCAAAAGAGAATCCAATATTAAAAATTCAAGAAACTTTATTAAAATATGATTTAAATAAAATAGTTGAAAGAGTTCATCAAAATGGACTTAATTATAAAACTGAACTTCCTAAAGTAAAAGAGAAAGTAAATTATGATTTTGTCTTATTAGATACCAAAGAGAAGTTAGAAAAAGTTATAAACTCTATTTCTAAAGACTCTATAGTTGCCTTTGACACAGAAACTACAAGTTTAGATACAAAAATAGCAAAGATAGTTGGTTTTTCATTCTCTTTTGATGAAAATAGTGCCTACTATGTTCCAATAGGACACTCTTATTTAGGTGTATCGGACCAAGTTTCAATGAAAGATGCAAAAGATGCAATAATAAGACTAAATGAGTTTAAACTAATTGTTCAAAATTTTAAGTATGACTTTGACATTATAAAATTTAATTTTGATATCCAATTAAATCTATACGCAGACACTATCATTTTAGCATGGCTTTTAGATAGTAGTTCAAGGGTTGGTCTTGATGCTTTATCAAAGAGCTATTTTGACCATACAATGATTGCTTTTAAAGATGTAGTTAAAAAAGGTGATGATTTTTCTACAGTGGATATTGCTAATGCTTGTAATTATGCAGCAGAAGATGCTTTAATGACTTACAAAATATATTTCAAACTACTAGAAGAGTTTAAAAAACAAAACTGTGAACATCTTTTAGAAATAGCAGATGAATATGAGTTTAAATTTATTGATGTTTTAATTAATATGCAAAATAATGGAGTAAAAATAGATACTCAAATATTAGAAAACCTTAAAACTAAAAATCAAGAACATATTCAAGAATTAACTAAAAAAATTCATGAATTAGCAGGAAGTAAATTTAATATAAACTCTCCAAAACAATTAGGAGTAATACTTTTTGAAACATTAGGATTACAAGCTTCAAAAAAGGGTAAAACTGGCTATAGTACAAACGAAGTTGTGTTAAATAAACTAATAGATTCCCATGAAATTATTCCAGCACTTTTAGAGTATAGAGAAGCTTATAAACTGCAATCAACATACATAGAGCCACTTTTAGAGTTAGCTTCAAATGATAATGAAAATAAAATTTACACATCATTTTTACAAACAGGAACAGCAACAGGAAGACTTAGTTCAAAAAATCCAAACCTTCAAAATATCCCAGTAAAAAGTAGTGCAGGGCGAGAGATAAGAAAAGCATTTATTGCAAGAGATGGATATAAGTTAGTTGGTATTGATTACTCACAAATAGAATTAAGACTATTGGCTCATTTTAGTAAAGATAAAGCTCTAGTGGATGCCTTTAATAATGATTTGGATATTCATAGCCAAACAGCAATAAAAATATTTGGTGAAGAAAAAGCAAGTGAAAAAAGAAATATTGCTAAAACAATAAATTTTGGATTACTTTATGGAATGGGTAGTAAAAAACTTGCAGATACACTTAAAATAACTCCAAAAGAGGCAAAGGTTTATATAGAATCATACTTTGAGGCCTTTACAAATGTAAAAGAGTATATGAAGTCTATTGAAGATTATGCTTTGGAAAATGGATATGTAGAAACGTTGATTAAAAGAAGAAGAGTATTTGATTTTAATGCTGCTAATACAATGCAAAGAATTGCTTACCTAAGAGAAGCCGTAAATACAAAGTTTCAGGGAAGTGCCGCTGATTTGATAAAACTCTCTATGATAAAAATCTTCAATAAATATAAAAACAATGATGATTTAAAAATGATTTTGCAAATACATGATGAACTTATTTTTGAAGTAAAAGAAGAAAAGCTAGATGAAATAACGAATGATTTGAAAAAAATAATGGAAAATATTTTTACCTTAGATATACCCCTAAAAGTTTCACTTGCCATAGGTAATAGCTGGGGTGATTTGAAGTAAAATAAAGATTAATTTTATTTAAAAATAATTTTTTTTGACAAGAGTTATAATTTTAGGTATAATCGTAGAAAATAAATAAAGAGTAGCTGATGATTAAGACATTGAAAAATATCAGAAAATTGGATAATGCCAAATTACTAGTAGTAAGTAGTGATTTAGAGGTTAAAAAATCTTTAGAAGAAGATTTAGATAATTATTTTAGGGAAGTTAGTTTTGTATCTAACAATAAAGATGCATTAATCCTAGCTAATCAAAACAATTATGACCTAGTAATTATTGACACTTTGTGTGAAGGTTTGTCATTTAAAGATTTTTGTTTTGAGTTAGTAGAAGTGGCACAAACCCTGCCTAAGATCATTATTTCAGCAGAAGATGATAGTGATGATATTGTTACTGCTGTTAACTGTAATGCATATACTTTTATTTCTAAACCTTTAAGATTACAAGATTTAAAATTAGCAATTATAATGTGCTTAAATCAGACAAAAAGAGGGGACAAAGTAGAGTTCCAAGGTGGGATATATTTTGATGAATATAGAGACCAATTCTTTAAACCAGGTGGTGCTGCAATTGATTTTACAAGACTTGAAAAAGGCTTCTTAAAACTTCTAATTGCAAGAAGAGGTGAAATTACTGATTATGATACAATTAAAGAAGTAGTTTGGAAAGGTAAGAACATGTCTATTTATACAATGAGAAATATTGTAAATAAAATCAGGCAAAAAACTTATTATGAGATAATAAAAAACCACTCAAACAAAGGTTATGTTATTGATGAAACAGGTATGAAGAGATTCTAAATAAAGGTGTCTAAATGGAAGAATTAATTTTGACCAAAGATGAGTTGGTTGAGATGTTTGAAAATCATAAGCTTGAGGATACCAATAAAGGATGGATGATGGAAGGTAAAGTTGTGGAGATTATTGCTTTACATGAAGTTGATCCAAAATATCTACAAGATATTACAAATGCAAAGTATTATAAAATAATCCCGAAAGGTTACTAATGTCACACTGTCCGTTCTGTAAAAAAAAGATTGCTATGAGTAAAGCATTTTGCTCTAGAAGTTGTAAGGAAAACTATTTTCAACTTATAGCAATACAAGTTCCAAAACCATTTCTTAAAAGAATTTTTGTGTTTTGTGACTTTGAACAAAGAGAAGCCGAAATTGAAAACTTTGCTGATAGGCATGGCTGGCGATTAGATTTACTCAAGAATAAAATTGATGAACTAGCAGTCGAGCATGGATTTACAAGCTAGCCAAGTAGACCTTAAAAATTCTATCATCAATAAATCAACTATTTTATATGTCGAAGATGAAGAGATTTTAAGAGAAGAAATTTCAAGTTTACTTGATGGCTTTTTTCAAAAAGTTTTTATTGCTTCAAATGGCGAAGAGGCATTTGAAATTTATAAAAAAAATATTGATGAAATAGATATTGTAATAACTGACATAAATATGCCAAAAATGAATGGTATAGAATTGATTTCTAAAATTAGAGAAATCAATTCAACTATTCCAGTTTTAGTATGTACTGCATTTAACGATGCAGAGATTATAATAAAAGCTATAAGATTAGGTGTAAATGATTATATAATCAAACCTATTCAAATGATTACAACACTTAAAGTTTGTAATAAGATACTAACTAACTGTAATAATGAACTATTAATTAAAAAAAATCTAAAAGAATTAGAAGATTTAAAATCTGTTTTAGAAGATGAAAACTTTATAATAGAAACCAATTTGGATGGTAATATTATTCATGTTAACTCTTTAATTTGTAAAGCTTCAGGATATGAAGAGAGTGAATTATTAGGACAACACAACAACATATTAAAACATCCAGATACATCAAAAGATTTTATAGAGAATTTATGGACTACAATTAATAATGGTAATAAATGGCAAGGTAAGGTTAGAAACCTAGCAAAAGATGGTAGTACCTTTTATACTAAAACAACAATAATTCCTATTTTTAATGAAGATGAAGAAATCATTAAATTTCTATCAACTGGTATGTTAATTACAGCAGAAGAAGAGGAAAAACAAAATCTAAAAAGGCTAATTCTTCAACAAAAAGGTGAAAAACTAAAAGTTGAAAATTCTATTCAAAAAAGAGTTGAAGATGAAGTAAAAAAAATGATGGCATCTAGTTCAGGAGAGAAAGAGGCTCAAAATAAAAAGCTTATCCAACTAGTAAATGATTTAGATGGAGAAATTAAAAGGTTAAGAAATAAAAATATAGATAATAACTCTAGAGTTGTAACTTCTGAAAAAAAGCTCCAAGAAACAATGACTAGATTTGATAATATGCAAATAGCCTATCAAGGTAAAATTACAGGTATGAATAGCACAATTCAAACTTTGGCTAAAAGATTTGAAGATTTACTTAAAAAAAGTAAATCAACATCTGAAAAATTAGAAAAATCACAAACATCAATAACTATCTTACAAGGTTATATTGATGATTATAGAAAAAAAATAGCTGACCTAGAAGATGTAATTACAAGCTATGAAAAAGAGTTGAGTCAGTCTAAGTCGTATAAGTACTAAGAAATTCTTTTTTTCATAACTATTAAAATAATAATTGTTACTAGCATAACGCAAAATGATATTAACATCCCCATTGTAAGCCATCCACCATATAAAAATCCAAGTTGACTATCAGGCTGTCTAAATAGCTCTGCTACTATTCTAGCAATAGAATATGCCAATGCATATATTATTGCTAGTTGTCCATCAAATTTTTTTCTATTTCTAAAATATATTAATATTAAGAATATAACTAATCCTTCAAGGATTGCTTCATAAAGCTGAGAGGGGTGTCTTAAAACTCCATCTACATATATTGCCCAAGGTACATCAGTAACTCTTCCTATAAGCTCTTGATTAAAGAAGTTTCCAAATCTACCAAATATATAACCAAAACTTATTCCAAGTACTGCGATATCTGTTATAAACCAAAAAGAGACTTTGTTTTTCTTACAAAAAAGAAGTGAGGCAATTAAAAAACCTATAAATGCCCCATGATAACTCATTCCTGAAATCCCAACATAAGTACCATCAATAAAAGGGTTAAATATTTGCCAAGGATGAGTTAAATAGTACATTGTGTGGGGATCATAAAATAATATGTATCCTATTCTTGCACCTAAAATTACGCCAATCTCTGCCCACCAAACATATGAGTCAAAAATCTCTTGTTTAATATCTATATTATCATAGTTTATAAACCATTTAGCAACATAAATTGCACTCAATAGTGCAAAGGCATACATAATCCCATACCAATGAACAGAAACTGAACCTATACTAAAAGCTATTGGATCAAATTGAGAATAAATATTTTGCCAAAAATCCATTAATTTAGCGCTTCAGCAATAAGTTCAATTGGATTTTTAAATACAACATCAACATCAGCTTGATATAAAGAGTTTGTTATTTGCATTCTACATGCACTACACTCTGCACTTACTATTTTTGCTTTTGTATCTCTTATCATTGCAGCTTTTGGAGCACCTGCTGCTTTTGCAAAATCATACTTTTCTGTTTGCATAGTAACTCCACCAAAACCACAGCATCTATTTGAATCACTCATTTCTGTTAAGACATAGTTTTGTTTTAATAGATTTCTTGGCTCTTGCCATACATTTTGCATCTTTTTAGCATGACAAGGATCATGATATGTTACTAAATCATCTATTTGTTTACCTGAATTTGCTAGTAACTCTTTTAACTTAGTACTATTTTCAAGCCATTTAGTAGCCATAAATACTTTTTTAGATATTTTTATAGCTCTTTGTTTCCACTCTGGTTGGTCATGTAAATAGTGTTCCCAATCTTGATTTATCATCGCACTACAGGTTGCTTCAGGGATAATTATTGCATCAACATCATCAATCCATGTTTCAAAATACTCTATGTTCTTCTTAACTAAATAATCTACAGTATCAAAATCACCTGTAAAATAAGCAGGTGCCCCACAGCATAATTGTTTTTTAGGAATCATTATATCAAGGTCTAGCTTTTTTAATATTTTTACTAAACTATCACCTGTATTTGTATAGGTATAATTACTCATACATCCAATAAAAATAGCAACTTTATTTTTCTTATTACTATCTTTATTTTCTACCTTTGCGGGTATATTTTCTGGATATTTATTTAAAAAACTTCGTTTATCTGCAAAGGGTAGGGCTCTATCTTTTTTTACTATTGGCAAAGAAAATCTAGGAACTGCTGAGCTATTTTTCTCTTCTATTTTTAATGCACAGGTTTGGAACATCCATCCAAGTTTAGACATTAAGTCCATGATTTTTCTATGTCGCAGTAGAAAGAAAAATAGTCTTTTATACCAAGCTATTCCAAACTTTTTTGCAATATCAGAACGAACTTGTTCAATAATCATATCTGTTGGTAAATCATTTGGACAGACTTCAACACAATTTGTACATAAAAAACAGCTTTCAAATATATCTTTTGCATTTTTATCTAATTCTAATTCACCTCTCTCGTATGCACCTAATAAATCAATAAAACCTCTTGGAGAAGTCGCTTCATCTTGATTTATATTAAATATTGTACATACGGGTTTACATTTACCACATTTAACGCAATCATCGCTAATGCTTGTATAGTCAAATTTATTAATTGTATTCATTATATAGTTTTACTAAACCTTCTTTTATTTTCAGGAACTTTTTTCAAATAAGCATCAAAAGGCATGCAAATATTACGTATTAGCATTGCACCTGTTTGATTTACTTTTATAAATTCTTTATCTAATGTCATTAATTCTGCTTCAATAAACTCATTTAAAGCCTCTACATCTTCTTTAAAGTATTCAAAGAAATCAATATTAAACTTATTTTCTACTCTTTTTATATTTAAAGAGAAGTTACTCATAAGTTCCATTATAACAAATTGTCTTAATTGATCATCTGCACTTAACTTATATCCTTTAAATGTAGGTAGTTTACCCTCATCTAAAGCACTTTCATACTGTTTTAAATCTTTATAGTTTTGTGCATAATAATTAACACCATCACCTATTGATGTAACACCAATACCTATTAAATCAGCTCCACCTTTAGTTGTGTAGCCTTGGAAGTTTCTATGTAGTTCACCTTTTTCAATTGCTTTAAAAAGTTCATCATTCTCTTTTGCAAAGTGATCCATACCTACCATTTTATATCCATTGTTAGTAAAAAAGTCAATAGTATCTTTTAAAATAAGTAGTTTTTCACTTGGAGGTGCAAATGTTGTTTCATCAAACTTTCTCATGGTCTTCATAAGCCATGGAACATGAGCATAATTAAATACTGCAAATCTATCCGCATCAAGCTTTAGTATTTTATAAAGCGTTTGGTTAAAGGTCTCTCTATTTTGATGTGGAAGTCCATAAATTAGATCAATGTTAATTGATTTGATTCCAGCTTCTCTAGCTATATTCATAACATTTTGAGTTGTTTCGTATGGTTGGATTCTATGAATTGTCTTTTGAACCTCTTCATCTAAATCTTGAACCCCAAAACTTAACCTGTTACAGCCACCTTTTTTAAGAACATCCATATGCTCTTTTGTAAAATATCTAGGGTCAACTTCACATGAGATTTCAGCATCACTACTAAAGTTTGGAAAACTTCTTTTTATCATAGTAAAAACTTCATCTAATTGCTCTGGAGAGAAGTAGGTTGGTGTTCCTCCACCAAAATGCATTTGAGTTACTAGTCTTGAAGTATCTAAATTCTTTTCAAGTAGTTTTAGCTCTTTTTGCAAGTACTCTAAGTATCTTACTTTTTTATCCTCTTTAGATGTAAAAATCACATTACATCCACAGAAATAACAGGCACTTCTACAAAATGGAAGATGAAGATATAGTGATAGATTTCTTGAAGAGTCTTGTTTTGAAAAAATCTCTATTAAATCATCTTGTGAAAACTCTTCTGTGAACTCTGGAGCTGTTGGATATGAAGTATATCTAGGCCCTGGTTTTGAATATTTTTCAAATTTTTTAAAATCAATCATTTCTTTTTCCATCTAACCAAACCATAATACCTTTTTGTGCATGTAGTCTATTTTCCGCTTCTTCAAAAACTCTGCTTTGAGGTCCTTCAAATACCTCTTCAGAAACTTCATACTCTCTATATGCAGGTAAACAGTGCAAGAAAATTGCATCAGCTGTTGCATAAGACATAAGTTTTGTGTCTACTATATATCCTGCAAAGTCTTTTACTCTTTTCTCTTTTTCATCTTCTTGTCCCATTGAAACCCATGTATCAGTTGTAACTACTGTTGCACCTTTTATAGCTTCGATTGGGTCGTTTCCAATTACTATTTTTGCACCTGATGTCTTTGCAAACTCTAATGCTCTATTTAATATTTCTTGATTTACTTCATAACCTTTTGGAGTTGCGATTCTAAGTTCAAACCCAAGTTTTGAAGCTAACATAAGCCACGAATGTGCTAAATTATTCCCATCTCCAACATATGCTGCAACTAAGTTTTTATCTTTTCCCTCTTCAATAACTGTTAAATAATCAGCCAAAAGTTGTACTGGATGAAAATCATCAGTTAATCCATTGATTACAGGTACTTTTGAATATTGGGCGAACTCTTCAAGTTTAGAGTGTTCGAAAGTTCTTATCATAACCATATCAACCATTCTAGAAATAACTCTTGAAGTGTCACTCATAGGCTCACCTCGTCCTAGTTGTATATCATTTGATGATAAAAAAAGTCCTACGCCACCTAGTTGATAGATACCTGTTTCAAAGGAAACTCTTGTTCTAGTTGAACTCTTCTCAAAAATCATTCCTAATACTTGCTTAGGTAAATATTCTTTAAAATTTCTTTGTTTTGTTTCTGCTTTAATTTGTTTTGCTAATTCTAAAATCTCTAATAATTCTTCTTTACTAAAGTCTGCAATTGTTAAGAAATGTCTCATACTAATTCCTTGTATTTATAAAAGCAAATATTATATTAGAATTGGCTTTATTTTTAACTTAATACTAATAGATTATTCAAAAAAATAAAAATATTTTTTCTTCAAAATAGGCCATAAAATGACACTTCTGTGACATTTTGAGTAATTATAAATTAAGATAATTTCACTTAAACTTCTGTTATTCATTAAAAGGAAAAAAATGAAAAAATATATATTTAAACGGGATGATAAAAAAGAGGAATATCTATCTTATAAAATAGAAGATGCAATAAAAAAAGCTTTTAAAAGTGTCCAAGAAAATTATGATAGTAGAATATTTTTTAATGTAACAAATAAAATAGAACTAATTGATGAATTATTTGTTGAAGATATACAAGATATTATTGAAAAAGAGTTATACAATTTTAAATATTTTGAAGTAATGAAATCATTTATGATATATAGACATACTCATAAACTACAAAGGGAGCACGTATTAGGTTTAAATGATGATACAACATTTATAAACTCAACACAAACTGTTGAGGAGTACATACTAAAAAGTGACTGGAGAGTTAATGCAAACTCTAACACAGGCTATTCCCATGCAGGACTCATAAATAATAGTGCAGGAAAAATTATTGCAAATTATTGGCTGGATAAAATATACTCTAGTAAAGAAGGATATGCCCATAGAAATGCTGATTATCATATTCATGATTTGGATTGCTTGAGTGGTTATTGTGCGGGCTGGAGTTTAAGAATTTTACTTGATGAAGGATTCAATCAAGTTCGAGGTAGAGTTGAAAGTAGTGCTCCCAACCATTTTAGAGAAGCATTAGGACAAATGGCAAACTTTCTAGGGATACTTCAAAGTGAGTGGGCAGGAGCACAAGCTTTTAGTAGTTTTGATACTTATTTAGCACCATATGTATTTAAAGATAATCTATCATACAAAGAGATAAAAAAAGCTATTAGAAGTTTTATCTATAATTTAAATGTACCTGCTCGTTGGGGACAAAGTCCTTTTACCAATGTAACTATTGATTGGACTGTTCCAAGTGATTTAAAAGATCAAATTCCTACAAGAAATCAAAAACATCTTTTTAAAGATTTTAAAAATGCAAAACTTCTTAAGAAAATTAAAGAAAAAGGTTATAGCTCTTTTGAAGATTTGACCTATAAAGATTTTCAAAAAGAGATGAACCTTATAAATAGAGCTTATTATGAGATTATGACAGAAGGGGATAAAACAGGTCAGCCATTTACTTTTCCCATACCTACAGTTAATATTACAGAAGATTTCGATTGGTATGGAGAAAATACAGATCTGTTATTTGAAAATACAGCAAAAATAGGAAGTTCATATTTCCAAAATTTTATTGGTAGTCAATATGTCAGTGATGATGATGGTAATCTTATCGCAAACGATAAAGCCTATAAACCAGGACATGTTCGAAGTATGTGCTGCCGTTTACAGCTTGATTTAAGAGAATTACTAAAAAGAGGTGGAGGCCTTTTTGGAAGTGCAGAGATGACTGGAAGTATTGGTGTAGTTACTATAAATATGGCAAGACTTGGATATTTATATAAAGGTGATATCAATAGTTTACTTGCAAAACTTGAAGAACTAATGGACACAGCAAAGTCAACCTTAGAGAAAAAAAGAGTATTTATCCAAGATATGTATGAAAGAGGTCTTTTCCCATATACAAAAAGGTATCTAAAAGGTTTTAATAATCACTTTTCAACAATTGGTGTTAATGGAATGAATGAGATGTTAAAAAACTATTTTTCTGAAAAAACTGATCTTTCATCTTCTATAGGAAATGATTTTTGTATTGAAATATTGGATTTTATGAGAGAAAAAATGATTCAATATCAAGAAGAAACGGGCAACTTATACAATCTTGAAGCAACTCCAGCAGAAGGAACAACATATAGATTTGCAAAAGAAGATAAAAAAAGGTTTAAAGATATAATTCAAGCAGGATTTGATAAAAATATCTATTATACAAACTCTTCACAACTTCCTGTTGACTATACAGATGATCCATTTGAAGCATTAGATTTACAAGATGAATTACAGTGCAAATACACAGGTGGAACTGTACTTCATTTATATATGAATGAAAAAATCTCATCTGTTGAGTCTTGTAGAAAATTTGTAAAAAATGTAATTACAAATTTTAGATTGCCATATATAACAGTAACACCACTCTTTTCAATTTGTGAAAAGCATGGATATTTAAATGGAGAACATGAGTTTTGTCCAAAATGTGATGAAGAAATTTTAAAAAAGGAGTTAACAAATGAACAATCAAGAATTGCTTGAAAAAAATATAGACAAAAGAACAAAGTGTATCGTATATACGAGAGTTATGGGTTATCATAGACCAGTAGAAAGTTTTAACATAGGGAAAAAAGGTGAGCATAAACAGCGAATTAAATTTATTGAATCAAAAAATTGTTTATGATTTTACAAAGTTTACAACAACAGATTACATAAGACATCTCTCTTGTGTAATTTGGTTTAAAGGTTGTAATTTTAGATGTCAATACTGTTATAATGATGATATTGTATTTTGTAAAGAGGGCAATTATTCAATAAATGAGATTTTAGTCTTTTTAGAATCTAGAATAGGAATGCTTGATGCTGTTGTTTTATCAGGTGGGGAGGCTACTCTTTATGATTTAACTGCTATATGTAAAAAAATAAAAGAGTTTGGATTTAAAATAAAACTAGATACTAATGGAACAAATCTTAAACTAATAAAAAAACTAATAACAAATAAACTAATTGATTATATGGCAATAGATTTCAAATCACCAAAATATAAATATAAAAATATTGCAGGTGTAAATAAGTATGATGATTTTATAAAAACAATAAAATATCTAATAAATACAGACTTTGATTTTGAATTAAGAAGTACTATTAATTCATCACTTTTAGATGAAGATGACATAAATTCGATGATAAATACGATTAGCAATTTAGACTATAAAAATACTTATTATTTACAAAACTTTATACAGACAGAAACAAATATAGGAAATATTTCTAAACATAGAGATATAAATAAAGAAAAAATAAATAATAAAAAACTAAGTATCCAATGGAGAAATTAAATATCCTTGTCCCAGTATATTTTCTATAATATCCTTTGACGTTTTAATTCTCAATCTTTTTATAAAAGTTCTCAAACGCTCATCACTTACTTCTTCAGTCCAAAGTTTTGCTTTTATATCTTCAGTACTTACAATGGTATTTTGATATTTAATTAATAAAAATAAAAACTCTTTTTCTCTTTTTGTAATATTGATAATCTTTCCGTCTTTATATAAACTCATTGTATTGTTATCAAAAACGAAGTTTTCTTTTAGAAATACTTTTTTTTGTTTATTTAATTTTGGAGCTATTTTTCTTATATGCTCTATTAATTCATCTGGGTCGAAGGGTTTTATAAAATATTTATTGATACCTAAATCGATAGCTTTTAATAGTTTTTCTTTATCTGAGTGGGCACTTAATACAATAATAGGAACAGACTCATCTAGCTCTTTGATCTTTTGAGTCATCTCTAGCCCATCACAAAAAGGCATCATAATATCAGTTATTACAATATCTGGTTTAAATGATTTAAACTTTTTTAAACCTTCTTTTCCATCTTTTGCAATAATTACAGAGAAAAAATACTCAGATATAGCATCTTTTAGCAATTGAGATAATCTCTTCTCATCTTCAACTATAAGTATTTTTAACTGTGTTAATAAGTTATTTTGCATCTTTATCCTAAATTATTCAAAGGAATTAATATAATAAATAGTGAACCATCTTCAAAATTTTTGTGGCTAAGTTCACCTTCTAAACTCTTTTCAATAATCATTTTTGACATAAATAATCCCAATCCAGTACCTTGACTTTTATATTTTGTTGTGAAATAGGGATCAAATATTTTATCTAAGTTTTCTTTATTGATGCCTCCTGCGTTATCTTTTATCTGCAGTTTTGCGTATAATTTATTTGAGATTTTTTCTTCACTAAGATTTATTGTAATTATTTTCTTTTCAATATTATTAAAAAGATAAGCATCTTTAGAGTTTTGTATTAGATTTATTATTACTTGAGATAACTCGTTTAATACTCCTACTACTTTAAAGTTATTTGCTACATTAACTTCTACTTCTATATCATTTAGTACTTTTTTTAAGATTATTAAAGCCTCTTGAACAGCTTCTTTTATCTCAAAGCTTTTTTTATCTTTTTGTGGATTAAAAAAGTTTGTAAAATCTTCTATAGTAGATGACATTGTTTTTATTAGGATTTTACTTTCAAGATAGAGTTCATCTGTTTTTTCTTTGTTATTATTTTTAAAAGATTTATTCATATTAAATAGTGTGAGGTTAAGCTCTGTTAAGGGCTGTCTCCATTGGTGTGCAATATTTGCTAGCATTTGACCTAAACTAGCCATTCTTGATTGCCAAAATAGAAGTTTTTGTTTCTCTTCATTTTTTTCAATCTCTTCATTAACCCTTTGTTCTAAAGTTTTATTTAATTCTTGTAGCTTTTTAGTTTGTAAGGATACTCTATTTTCTAAATCCTTATTTAACTCTTCTAACTCTATCTCTTTTTTTTCTAGTCTTTTTTTTAACTCAACTTCTTCTGTTACATCATATCTAATAGCAATAAACTCTTTTATCTCATCATTTTCATCTAAAATAGGAGTAATTGTAGTATTTAAATATACAGTTTTCCCATCTTTTGTAAGATTTTTAACTGTTGCTTTGTAGGGTTTTTTATTTAAAATAGTATCCCAAAGTAGGGTGAAGTTACTCTTTGGGATATCAGGGTGTCTTACAATATTGTGATTTTCACCAATTAATTCATTATGAGTATAGCCTGAAATTTTACAAAACTCATCATTTACAAAAGTTATTATTCCATTAATATCAGTTTTTGATACTATATTTGAATTTTCAATTGCCTCTTGATAAGTTTGACTCATATTATTTACTATTTAGAAGTTCACAAGCCTCTTTTGCATGGTATGTAATAATAATATCAGCACCAGCTCTTTTAAATGAAATTAAAGTCTCAATCATTATTCTTTCATAATCAATCAGGCCAGCACTTCCAGCATGTTTAAGCATTGCATACTCTCCACTTACATTATAAACAGCCAATGGCAAGTTTGAAGCATTTCTTATCTCTCTAACTACATCTAAATAAGCAAGGGCTGGTTTTACCATAAGTATATCTGCACCTTGTCTTTCATCTTCAAGTGACTCTTCAATAGCTTCTCTTCTATTTGCTGGGTTCATTTGATAAGATCTTCTATCTCCAAAAGAAGGAGTTGATTCAGCAACATCTCTAAAAGGTCCATAATAAGCACTAGCAAATTTAGTTGAATATGCCATAATTGGAAGATTTTCAAATCCATTTTCGTCAAGAGTTTCTCTCAATGTTTCAATAATTCCATCCATCATACCACTTGGAGCAATCATATCAGCTCCAGCTTTTGCATGAACTATTGCTTGTAAAGCAGAGATTTCTAAAGTTTTATCATTATCAACTGTCTCAGTTTTTGGATCAAGTATTCCACAATGACCATGATCTGTATATTCACAAAAACATAAATCAGTAACTACAAACATAGTTGGAAATTTTTCTTTGATAGCTTTTATAGTTCTAGAAATAATACTTTCATCACATAAACATTCACTTCCTACAGAATCTTTTACATCAGGAACTGCAAACAAAATAATAGATTTTAACCCTATAGATTGTATATATTCACACTCTTTTAATATCTCATCTAAACTCATTTGAAAAACACCTGGCATAGAGGCAACTTCTGTTTTGATACCTTCACCTTCTTTTACAAATAATGGATATATAAAATCACTTGGGCTTAGGTTTGTTTCTTGCACTAGGGCTCTTAAATTTTCATTAATTCTCAATCTTCTCAGTCTTTTAAACATATTATTTACCTCTTTTAGATATAATCTGCACCATTTTAACAGTTTAAGGTTTAAAAAGATATGAATATAGAAGAATCAAATATTGCAAAGTTGCCTACTATACATGGTGATTTTGAAATACAATCTTTTAAAGAACATCACAAAGAACATTTAGTAATTTTTTCAAAGAATTTAGGTGATGTTGTAAATGTAAGAGTACACTCTGAATGCCTAACGGGTGATGCAGTAGGCTCTTTAAAATGTGACTGTCAAGCACAACTTAACTTTTCATTAGATTATATAAATAAAAATAATGGTATGGTTATATATTTAAGACAAGAGGGACGAAATATAGGTCTACTTAATAAAGTAAATGCATACGCTTTGCAAGATAAAGGTTTTAATACAATTGAGGCAAACCATCAATTAGGTTTTGCAGCAGATGAGCGAACTTACGAGATTGTTGAGTATATTTTAAATAAATTTAATATAAAAAAGATCAATTTAATAACAAATAATCCTCATAAAATAGAGAGTTTAGCTAATATTGAGATTATTGAAAGAATCCCTGTTGTTGTGGGTGAAAATGAGAATAATCAAGCTTATTTAAAAGTTAAAAAAGATGAAATGGGGCATTTGCTGTAGTGATTTTAGATAATATAGAAGAGTTAAACATAGATAAAGAGTTTTTAAAAAAGTGTGAAGAGTTTAAAAAAATCTTACAACATTGGGGTAAGATACATAATCTTTCTGCTGAATTAGAAGATATTAAAATAGAAAATAATATATATGACTCTATTTATGTTTTAAAATTTATCAAAAGCTATACCAGTGTTGCAGATATTGGTACAGGAGCTGGTTATCCTGGACTTATCTTAGCAATGGCAAGACCAAACATAAAGTTTTATTTGATTGAGCCAAGAGCCAAAAGAGTAGCCTTTTTAAATTTTGTAAAAAACTCTCTAAAACTTGAAAACGTAGAAATTTTATGTAATAGAGTAGAGTATGTAAAAGATATAAAAGTTGAACTTATTACTTCTCGGGCTGTTACAAATACTGCACTTTTATTAAATTTGACTAAAAATATCTCAGATGAAAATACTTCTTATTTATTTTACAAAGGAAGCATGCTTGAGTCTGAGCTTGAAGAAGCTAAAATATATAATTATAAAATAATTAAAAAAGATGAAAAAAGAAACTATTTATATATAAATAAAGGAGCAAAATAATGGTGTTTAAAGTTTTAGCAATTATTGCTGTTTTATTTTTTATTTATCTAATATTTTTCAAAAAAAGTAGAGAGAGTGAAGTCTCAAGTAAGAAAACAAAAAAAGAAGAGAAAATATCAGATATTATGGAAGAGTGTCCAACTTGTAAAACTTATATTTCTAAAAATGAAGCAATTTTAAGTAACGGAAAATATTTTTGTTCAAAGGAGTGTCTAAAATGATAATTATAGGTGATACACTTATCCCTTATGAAGAGACTTTTTACATAAGCTCTATTGATGAGATCTCAAATACAAAACCAAACTCTACACTTTTATTTGAGTATGATGAAAATATTTTAAAATATTGCTTTGAAAACTGCTTATTATTTGGGGTTGTTACAAACTCTTTAAAAGAGTCAATTTATGCGAACTCTTTGCAGGCAAGATATATAATATGCTCTAACACTTTAGATAAAAAGATTCAAGATATTGCAGAAAACTATATGTTTGATTCAAAAGTTTTATCAATAATTGATAGCAGTGAGCAAATAGAATCTGTAGCTATGAATAAAATTGATGGGGTTATTTATAAAGACCTGTTAGGAAAATCATGAAAGATATACTAGATATAATCGTTATTATTGCTTTTGTGATAATAGTTTTTGGATTTATTAGAGGGTTTAATAAACAACAAATTGATAAACATACTAAAAAATTAGAAGAAATTGAGAAAAGGGAAAAAGAAAAAGATGAATAAACCATTATTAATTGAAATAGGTGTTGAAGAATTACCAGCAATACCATTTTTAAAAGAATTACCAAATATTGAAAAAAAATGGAGTGACATTTTAGAAAAATTTAAACTATCCACAGATTTTGACTTTTTTTATACTCCAAGAAGATTAGTGCTTTGGCATAGAGAATTTAACTTATCTCAAGAAGATATAACAGTTGAACAATATGGAGCACCAGTTACTATTGCTTATAAAGATGGAAAACCAACAGGTGCTGCAATTGGTTTTGCTAAAAAGTGTGGTATTGAAGTAGAAGATTTGCAAACAATTGATAATGGCAAAGGTGATGTTTTATATTTCAAAAAAGAAGAAAAAGGTAAAGCATCAAAAGATTTACTAAATGAAATGATAAACGAGTTTATAAATGCTTTAGATTTTGGTAAATCAATGAGATGGGCTAGTAGAACAGATAGTTTTATTAGACCAATTAGAAGTTTAATTGCTATGTTAGGTGAAGAAGTAGTTCAAGGTGAACTTTATGGTGTAAAAAGCTCAAATAAATCATTTGCCCACAGAATGGTATCATATGAGCCATTTACTATTGATTTTGCAGGAGATTATTTTTGTAAATTAGATAAAAATGGAGTGATTTTATATCCAGAAGATAGAAAAAAAACCATTTTAGAACAAATGAAAAAAATAGAATCACAAAACAATCTAACAATAGATATAGATACTGACTTACTAAATGAGATTGTTGCTATAACAGAGTTTCCTACAGCGCTATTAGGTAGTTTTGATGAAGAGTTTTTAGAGTTACCAGAAGAAGTTATTGTAACTTCAATGAAAGAGCACCAAAGATACTTTGCAGTTTATAAAGATGGAAAATTAACAAATAATTTTGTAGTAGTATCAAACTCTAAAACAGAGAATTTTTCTTTTATAGTTGCTGGAAATGAAAAAGTATTAAGACCAAGATTAGCTGATGCTATGTTCTTTTACAAAAATGATTTAAATAATGGATTATCAAATGAAGGTCTTAAAAATTTAGTTTTTGTTGATGGACTAGGATCTATGTATGAAAAGAGTGAAAGAGAAGTTAAAATAGCTTTATATTTAGCTGATTTGTTTGATGTAAAAGAAAAAGAACTTCTAAGTAAAGCTGTTATGCTCTCAAAAGCTGACTTAATGTCTGAAATGGTTTATGAGTTTACAGAACTTCAAGGGCTCATGGGTTATTACTATGCAAAAGCTGCTGGTGAAGATGAACTTGTTTTTACAGCACTTAAAGAACAATACTTACCTGATGGAGAAGATTCAGATTTACCATCAAACAAATTCTCAGCAATTGTAGCTTTATCATACAAACTTGATAATCTTATGGGACTATTTAGTGTTGGTAAATTTCCAACTGGTTCAAAAGATCCTTTTGGACTAAGACGTGCAGCAGCAGGTATTGTAAAAATAGCAATGGAGCATAAAGTTGAAGTAAATTTTTCAAATATTATTGATAATCTGTTACCTACATATAAAGGCTTAGATAAAAGTAAACTAATAGAGTTTTTCAATGAAAGATTATTTAAAATATTTGATGTAAATCCATCAGTTATTAAAGCAGTACTTGGAAGTAAAGAAGGGGATATATATAAAATATCTCAAAAAATATGTGCTTTAAATCCTATTGTGTTAAGTGAAGATTTTAAAGAAGCATCTACAACTTTTAAAAGGGTAGCAAATATTATCAAAGATATAGATGTAGATAGTTCTTTAAGTGTTGACTCATCTTTATTTGAACAAGATGAAGAGAAAGATTTATATGAAACTTATACACAACTAACAAATAAAGAATATAATGACTATGAAGAAGAATTAGATGCATTATTTTCTTTAAAGCCAAAATTAGATAAATTTTTTGATAATGTTTTTGTAAATCATGAAGATGAAAATATAAAAACAAATAGAAAAAATCTAATAGGACTTGTTTATCAAGCTTTTAGAAACATTGCAGATATTAAAGAAATTACAATATAAGGAAGAGTAATGAAAAAGATATTAACCTTAATTACAATGATTGCTTTTTTTGCCATATTAAGTGGATGTGCAACATGGGATGGTGTAAAAAAAGATTCATCAGAAGCCTATGATGCAACAAAAGAGGCTATTCACGACGCAACAAAGTAAATTTTTTACTTTGTTCTTCTGTGTATTTCTAGAAGTATGTTAAGTGTATCTTGTAGTTGTTATTTATTTTAAACATAATATTTAACAACATCTTTTGAACAAGAGTATATTGTTTATATAAAACAATGTATTTATTAGGTAAAAAATCAAACTTAATGTTATTTTTACTTAGGGTATAAGTTATTTTTATCAATTCTTTTTTTGCTGATTCATATTCATTATCATAATCAAATTTAAAAACTTTATTTTCATTGTCAAAAACGTAGTATGATAAGTTGAGTGAATCAATTTGTGTTTCTATATTTTTCATGTTAATACTTTATTTAAATTTGTTACTTTATTATTTTATTATTTAAAAGTTAACAAATGATTAACAAACTAATCTTTTTTTAAGAAAGTGTGAGTTTTTTTAGTAATATAGAGTGAAATTTCACTCTATATTTTTATTTACAAGCAGAAAATGTAAGTTGACCTTCATTTTTTTGTAAAAAACCTTGACCAATACCTTTTACATTTAAAAGATCTTCTTTATTCTTGAAACACTTATGCTCGGATCTATATCTAATAATCATCTCAGCTTTTTTAGCACCTATACCATTAAGTTCTTTTAGTTCGTTTAGTGTAGCCTTATTCATATCTACGGCAAATAAACCAATACAAAACAATGCCAATAACACAATAACTCTCATTTTTTCTCCTTAAATTAGAATATTATATTATTATAAAAATTAGATTAAAATATGCTTTTATGAAACTAAAAAGTAATTAAATGAATAAAATATGTATTTTTATTATTTTTGAAGAGCTTTTAAAGAATCTTCAAAAGTACCAAAGATCATTTTATTTACACTACAGGCAATCATAAGATTAATAGAATAATCAAAATCTTCTATTACCATATTGTCCATGTCAAAATATGTACCATCAACAAGTTGCTTTTCATTACTTTTGAAAGTATCTAGGTAAGTTTGATTATCTTGCATATATCCATAAACTTCTTTTCCTAAGGCTTTTGCATAGCCACACTCCCAAATAGTACCTGAATCTGCCTCTTTGCCACGAAATGCATTTAAATTAGCTATAACAATATCTGATTGATTTATTAATTGAACATTTGCTTTATAAATATCTTGAGCAATTTTATTTTTATTTTGATTGAAATCTACAACATTATCTAAAGGATATAACCCCTTAAAGCCATACTTATCACAAAGTTCACAATAGTATTTACCTATTTGTATTGAATCTTTTTTAAATACATCATAACCTGCAATATATATCTTTTTCATATCATTATCCAATTTTATAAGTTTTAAAGCATTATAGCTTTTTTAATACAAGCATTTAAAGAAGTTTTTTCAGATAATATAGGCTTGATATTAGAAGGAAAGTATTTCAATGTTGTTTTTCCAATAGATATTGCTTTAAAGCTATAATCCCAATTAAAAGTCTTGAAGAAGTACTCAACAGTTGAGGGTGAAGAAAAAATAATCTTTGAGTTTTTTGGTAAAGTCTCTTTTTTCAAGGGCTCTACGTAATTATTTTCATAAAGTATTATTTCCTCACAAGAGATATTATTCGCTATTAACTCACTGCAAATATTTGATGTAACTTTATTACCTCTAATATATAAAACTTTTTTATTTTTAAGTGTAGATACCAACTCATTGGTAAAATCATAATTATTACTTTTTTGAGCAATTAATTTTAGATTGCCACCTAGCTCTTTCACCTTTTTTGCAGTCTCTTTACCTATAACATATGAAGGAATCTCTTTCCAAGATTTATTTATATTATTAACAGCAGTTGCCGCATTTTGCGATGTAAAAACTAAACTATCATATTTAGTCAAATCGATTTCTTTTTTTAAATAGTCAATTTTAAATAGTGGAATATTTTTAGCCCATCTTTTTTTTTGATTGTTTAATAAATAAATATTTGCTTTTGAATTATTATAGTTATCAATTTTATTTTGTACTCTTTTAAATAACTTATCAAAAAATGAAAATCTTTTATTTATAGCAATTAAAGTATTATTTTCAAGTACATCAAACAATATATTGTTTTTGGAGAGAATGTAGGTTATTTTAAAAAATTCTTTTTTTATATTTTCATTAGTATAATCCACATCATTAATAAATAAATTCTTTTCATAGTCATAGTCAAAATAAACAAGATTTAGGGAAGTAATAATTTTTTTAATATCTTTCATAAGAAGGAACCCTTTTATATTTTATAAAATGATAATATAAAATAATTAATAAAGAGTTAATGTAATGGTGTCAAGAGGGAGACTTGAACTCCCGACCTCCGGCTTATGAGACCAGCGCTCTAGCCAGCTGAGCTACCTTGACACTATGGCTAAATTTTGGTTGCGGAAGCAGGATTTGAACCTACGACCTTCGGGTTATGAGCCCGACGAGCTACCGGACTGCTCTATTCCGCGGCTATTAGATGGATGGGGTAGCAGGATTCGAACCTGCGAATATCGGCACCAAAAGCCGAGGCCTTACCGCTTGGCGATACCCCAATGTTTAGTCGTCGAATTATAGTAAAAAAATTAATTTCTGTCAAGATACTTTATATTTAATTTTGTATATTTTGATATAATAAATCTAAATATTAAAACAATTAAAAGAGATTTATAATGTCAGCAATTAAAAGAGTACAAGAAGCTATAGAAGAGATAAGAAAAGGTAACATGGTAATCATGTTGGATGACGAAGATAGAGAAAATGAGGGTGATTTAGTTTATGCAGCAGCCTTGTCAACTCCCCAAAAAGTTAATTTTATGGCAACACATGCCAAGGGACTAATTTGTGTATCAGTTACAAAAAATACTGCAAATAGATTAGAATTGAATCCTATGGTTGCTTCAAATACATCATCATATGAGACTGCATTTACAATTTCAGTTGATGCAGCAAGTGCAAGTACTGGAATTAGTGCATCAGAAAGAGATGATACTATTAGAATCTTAGCAAACCCAGTAAGTAATACAAAAGAGTTAGTTAAACCTGGCCATATTTTCCCTCTTATTGCAAAAGATGGGGGAGTACTAGTTAGAACAGGTCATACAGAAGGTTCTATTGACTTATGCAAATTAGCAGGATTTAATGGTGAAGCAGTTATTTGTGAAATAATGAAAGAAGATGGAACAATGGCTAGACGTGATGATTTAGACATTTTTGCACAAAAGCATGATATGAAACAAATCTATATCTCTGATTTAGTTGAATATAGGTTATCACATGAAATATTAGTAGAAGAAGTCTCTTCATCAAATATAGAATTCTTTGGGAAGAGTGTTATAAAAAAAGAGTTTAAAGATCATTTGGACAATATTCATACAGCTATTATTTTTGGTAACTTTGAAGAGACTACTCACGTAAAATTTCATACAGTAATCCCTGATATAAAATTGTTTCTAAATGATAATAAAATAAATTCAATGTTAAAAACAATTAATTTTTTACAAGCAAAAAATGGTATTTTGATTTTTCTTGATGAAAATATGAAACATTTAGAATCAAGAAAAGATTATGGTATTGGAGCGCAGATACTAAACCTATTTGATATAAAGAAAATAAAACTTTTAACAAGTGGAGGAACGCACTCTTTTGTAGGATTAACAGGTTTTGGACTTGAGATAATTGAAGAGATTCAAATAGAGGGATAAAAGTAGGGGAGTAAAGTTATCTTACTCCTATTGCTGTTTTAACTACCTCAATTGATTTTTTGATTTTATCAATCTCTTTAAAAGCTAACTTTTTATTTTCTTTATAATATAAAGATGACTCTATAGTATTTACTTTATCTTCAAGCCTACTAATTGCAGCTTCACGAAGATCTTCATCTTCTATATTTAAGTATTTCATTGGGTTTTGATTTGATATTCTTTTTAATCTATGTGCAAAAAGGTATTCATTATCAGGATTTTCACTTAAAAATTCGCAAATTTCATTATAAACTTCATCATTTGATGATTCAAATTTTTTATAAATAACTCCAGCATAATCATTCAAAAACTTATCGTAATTGTTATAGTTTATAAGAAACTCTTTTATTTTTCCCTCATCTAGAGTATCTTTTTCAATATCAAATTCTTTTTCAAACATATGAATAACACAAAAATATGCTATTTTTGAACAACTGTTCTCAATATTTTTTAAAAACTCTTTTATTTCCATGATTTTCCTTAAATAAAAAAAGGGGTGAATAAATTCACCCCTTTTTTATAATACTAAGCATTAATTAGTAAAGTTGAGGACCTGCACCTGTAAAGTCATAGTCACTCTCTAATGTCAAATATTTTTTAAAGTTTTTAACATACATTGAAGCAAGTTTTTTTGTTGTTTCATCGTAAGCTTCAGTATCTTCCCATGTATTTCTTGGATTTAATACTTTTGTTTCTACACCATCAAGTGTTTTTGGAATAGATAGATTAAATATAGGAAGAGTTTCAAATTCACTATTATTGATTGAACCATCTAAAATACCATTAATACAAGCTCTAGTATTTCTGATACTCATTCTTGTACCAACACCATAAGGACCACCAGTCCATCCAGTATTTACTAAATATACATTTACATTATGTTCATCAATTTTTTCACCTAATAGTGCTGCATAAATAGTTGGATTTAAAGGAAGAAATGCTTCTCCAAAACATGAACTAAAAGTAGCAACAGGCTCTGTGATACCTCTTTCAGTTCCTGCAACTTTTGCAGTATAGCCACTTAAGAAGTAGTACATCGCTTGTTGTTTAGTAAGTTTTGCAACTGGAGGTAAAACACCAAAAGCATCTGCACATAAAAAGATGATATTTTTTGGATGTCCACCTTTCATGTCAGGTGTATGATTTTCAATATGACTTAAAGGATAAGAAACTCTTGTATTCTCAGTTTTACTTCCATCTTCAAAATCTACTACACCATTATCATCATATACAACATTTTCTAATATTGCACCTTTTTTAATAGCTCCATAAATTTCTGGTTCATGTTCTGCTGATAAGTTAATAACTTTTGCATAACAACCACCTTCGAAGTTGAAAACACCACTGTCATCCCAACCATGTTCATCATCACCTATTAAGGCTCTTTGTGGATCAGTTGATAAAGTTGTTTTACCAGTTCCAGAAAGACCAAAGAATAATGCTGTATCCCCATCTTTTCCAATATTTGCAGAACAATGCATTGGAAGTTTTTTCTCTAATGGAAGCCAGTAGTTCATCATAGAGAAAAGACCTTTTTTCATCTCACCTGCATACCAAGTACCACCAATGATAGCAATATTTTCTTCTACATTAAATACCACGAAAACTTCAGAATGAAGATCATGACTTACATAAGACTTATCTATTGTTTTACAAGCATTATATACAGTAAATTGAGGAGTAAATTCATTTAACTCTGACTCTTCAGGCATGATAAACATATTTTGTATAAAGTTTGCCTGCCATGCAATCTCTGTAATAAATCTTGCTGATCTTCGTGAGTCAATAGATGCTCCACAATATACATCAGTAACAAATAAATCTTTGTTACTTAACTGTTTTTTAGCTGTTTTTAATAGATCATCATAAACATCTCTTGTTACGGCTCTATTTATATCACCCCAAGCTATGTATTTGTTTGAAGGATCTTGATTTACAAAAAATTTATCTTTTGGACTTCTACCAGTAAAAATACCAGTATCTATCATTAAAGCACCAGTTGAAGATATTTTTGCACCTTCATTTTTTACTGCATGATCAATTAATAAATCTACATCACTATTTCTGTATACAGTTTGAACGTTTTCTAAACCTAATTGGCTCTTAATATCAGACATTATTCTTTTTTTCCTAATAAATTAAAATATTGATAATAGTACACCGGCGGCCACTGCGGACCCAATAACACCGGCAACATTTGGACCCATCGCATGCATTAATAATACATTTGATTTATCGTATTCCTGACCAACTTTACTAACAACTCTAGCTGCCATTGGTACAGCACTTACCCCTGCAGCCCCAATTAATGGGTTAATTTGATTATCTTCTGAACTAAATTTATTCATAATTTTAGCCATAATAACACCAGCTGCAGTACCTGCAGAAAATGCTAATAATCCAATAATCATAATCCCTAAAGTATCTACAACAAGAAACTTATCTGCTGCTAATTTTGAACCAACTCCTAAACCTAAGAAGATAGTTACAATATTGATTAAAGAATTTTGCATTGTATCAGAAAGTCTCTCAACAACTCCTGATTGTTTTAAGAAATTTCCAAATGCGAAAGCTCCAATAAGTGGAGTTGACTCTGGCAATAATATAATAGCCATCATTAAAATAAGTATTGGTAAGAAAAGTTTTTCTAACTTATGTACTTTTCTTAATTTTGGCATTTTGATTCTTCTCTCAGCTTCAGATGTTAAAGCTTTCATAATAGGAGGCTGAATTACCGGTACAAGTGCCATATAAGAATAAGCTGCAACAGCAATTGCTCCTAGAAGTTCAGGCGCAAGTCTATTTGCAATAAAGATTGATGTTGGTCCATCCGCACCACCAATAATAGAAATAGCAGATGCACTTTGTAAATCAAAACCTATTGCTACAGCACCAACAAGTGAACCAAAAATCCCAAATTGTGCAGCTCCACCAAGAAGAGCTGATTTTGGATTAGCTAATAAAGGTGTAAAGTCTGTCATTGCACCTACACCCATAAAAATAAGCAAAGGAAAGAATCCATTTGCAATTCCCATGTTATAAATAATACCCAGCATTCCATTTTCCCCACCAATACCTGCTAGTGGGATATTTGCTAATAAACCACCAAATGCAATAGGAAGTAGAAGTAATGGTTCAAAACCTTTTGCTATTGCTAGATAAAATAGAACAAAACAAACAGTAAACATAATTAATCTACCAAATGTCTGCTCAAAAGTTGTCATAGGTCTAGCATCTTCAGCATGAGCTTCTGAAGTCATAACATCATCACTTGGATTTACAAATGAGTGAATACCTGTTGTTTTATAAAATGATTCAATTAACTCATTTAAAGATTTTGCTTTATATTCATGTTTTACTTCTTCAACTTTTACATTTTCATGCGTAGTACTAGAAGCAAATGCATTAATGCTAAACATACATAAAAATGAAATTAGCAAAGAAGCGATTAATTTTTTATTCATAAATTTCTCCAATTTAAGTATTAACCAATTACGGCAATAACTTGCCCTTCTTCAACTGCTTCACTTTGTTTAACTAAGAAAGATTTGATTGTACCATCAACTGGTGATTCAACATCAATTTCCATTTTCATAGCTTCTAAAATAGCAATAACTTCACCTTTTGCAACTTTATCACCAACATTTTTAGTTATTTTCCAAACATTACCACTAACAGTTGCCCCAATTTCAACACCTTCACCACTTACAGGTGTTGAAGGCTCTGCTGATGCTTGTACAGGTGTTACTTGAATATCTGCATTTCCTTCAGCTACTGTTACATTAAATTTTTGCCCATCTACCACTACTGTATAGTTTCCAGTTGCATTACTCATAACTTTATCTTCTCCTAATTTACAATCTTTATCGTCTTCACAAATATCTGTATTAGTTTTTCTAACACTTAAAGGACTATTTCCTTTTAAAAATGAAATACCTTTTTCATCACAAGCAGCTGCTATGAAAATATTTTCATCACTTATTTCAACGCCTTCTTCATTTAATCTGTTTTCCCAGTATTTCATAGTTTTCTTTTCATCTCTATCTGAAATATCTAAAGGATTCTCTTTCGTTGGTTCTAATTTTAACTTTTCAGCAGCAAGAGCAACGATCTCGGCATCTGGTTCAACAGGAGTTTTACCGAAGTATCCAAGTACCATTTTACCGTATCCAGGAGCAATTTGTTTCCATGGTCCAAACATAACATTTGCATATGCTTGTTGCCAATAAAATTGAGAAACAGGAGTTACAGATGTTCCATATCCACCTTTTTCAACAACTTCTCTCATAGCTTTTATAACTTCTGGAAACTTATGTAAAGTACCATTATCTCTCATCATTTGAGTATTTGCAGTCAATGCCCCACCTGGCATTGGTGAGAAAGGAATTAATGGCGAAACTTGTGTAGCTTCAGGTGGCATGAAATAATCTTTTAAACAGTCATTTAAAACTTCTTCGTATTTTAAAATTTTATCTATTTCTAAACCACCAAGGTCATAGTTCATTCCCTTAACAGTATGCATCATAGTTAAAATATCTGGTTGGCTAGTACCACCAGATACTGGGTTAGCAGCTAAGTCAATACCATCAGCACCAGCATCAAGTGCTGCTAAGTAACAAGCAACACTTACTCCTGCTGTTTCATGAGTATGAAGTCTTATATGAGTATCATCTCCTACAAGTTTTCTTGCCATTTTAATAGTATCAAATATTTTTTGAGGAGAAGAAGTTCCTGAAGCATCTTTAAAACAGATTGAATCATAAGGAACTCCACTATCCAATATTTGTCTTAATGTTTTTTCATAAAAGGGTACATCATGTGCTCCTGTACATCCAGGAGGTAAGTCCATAAGAGTAACAACTACTTCATGATTTAAACCATATTTCTTGATACATTCAGCAGAATATTCAAGATTTTGAACATCATTTAAAGCATCAAAGTTTCTAATAGTAGTAGTCCCATGTTTTGCAAACATTTTTGCATGTAAATCAATAAGGTCTCTTGAACCTGTATCTAACATAACTGTATTAATACCACGTGCTAGAGTTTGTAAGTTTGCATCGGGACCAACAATTTCTCTAAACTTGTCCATCATATCAAATGCATTCTCTTGTAAATAGAAGAATAAAGATTGAAATCTTGCTCCTCCACCAAACTCATAATGTTTTATTCCTGCCTCTTTTGCAGCTTCAACAGCTGGAAAAAAGTCATTCATTAAAACACGTCCACCAAAAACTGATTGGAAACCATCCCTAAAAGTGGTATCCATTATATCAATATATTTTTTTGACATTAAAATTAACCTTTTTGATTATTGTGATGTTGAATAACTGCAGAAATAGCAGCAATCTTTTTAGCAGTATCAGATGTTGCAACACTAGGTTGAACTTTTTTAGCAGTCTTTATATTGTCTTTTTCAGGAAAAAATTTCCCAATAAGCGCTGCTTGAGCTTTTAAAGCAAAAACCATGATAATAAGGAAAGAAAAAACTATTCCCATACCCAAAATCATAAATTTAAATGCTTCCATGACTAAGTTTGTTTCCATATATTTCTCCGTCAAAACACCGAATTCAAACTCAATTTTATAGTAATTTTCCTTTGTTAAAATTAATTTTACTAATATTTTTTCTTAAATTTTGAAATTTACATTTTTTGTACATATTTACAATATTTTATTACCATATTTGTATAATAAATAGTCTATTCTTTTGATAGCTTTTGAGATTGATGATTTTGTGTCTATAATTATTGTTTGCATGTTCTTCTCCTAAATAATATTTCAAATTTTAGTATTTTTTTTAAAAAGTATTGAAAAATATTTCATTTTGTAATATAATTTCAAAAAGGAGATAAAATGTTATTAGTAAATGAGATAATTGAAAGACTAAAAGATGTTTTAAGTACGGATGGAATTAAAGGTAAGATTTTTGATAAAGATGTTGCTGATGCTTTAAATCTTACACAAGCAAACTTTGCAACTATGAAAAATAGAAGCAAAATACCTTTTTCAAATATACTTGATTTTTGTGCTATTAAAAAAATCTCTATAAATTGGCTTTTATATAACCAAAATCCTGGTTCGCTGGTTGACTCAACTGATAAGTATTGGATTAAATATTTTCCTGAGATTTCTGTTAGTGCAGGTGGGGGTGCTTATGATAGTGATGAGAATTATGAAAAGCTAGAAGTTCCACCTTATTTTATAAATATGCTTGGTGGTGAGCAAAATCTAAAAAATATTGAAGCTATTAATGTAATAGGGGACTCAATGGAACCAACACTAAACTCAAATAATATAATTTTTGTAGATAAATCAATAAAAAGTGGATTTAGAGATGGGATATATGCCTTTACTACAAATCATGGACTTTTTGTAAAAAGAATGCAAAAAAGAGTTGATGGAAAACTTGATATTATTTCAGATAACAAAGATTATCCCGTACAAGTTATGGCTAGTGATGAACTTGAAGTCTTGGGAAAAGTTGTAGGCTCTTTTGGAATGGTATTTTAAAAGAGTTCTGAAGTTTCATTTGATGATAGTTTTAGTGTTTCTTCAATTTTTAATTTATCATAACCTATAATATAAAGTGCATTGAAATATTCGTTTTTTAGGACCTTTTTTAAGTTCCCAATATCTTCTAATACAATTTGTTGTTGATTGAAGTTTTCTATAAATAAAGGAGTTATAAATATAGTTTTACCATATTTATATTTCTCTTCTAAATATTTTATTTCCTCTAATATTAATTCTAAGTTTTTTTGGCAGATTATAACTTTATTACTTCTTCCAAAATCAATAATATTTAAATACTTATCTACAAATATTGGCTTAAAATGGTTAAGCTTCATAAGTTTTTGTAAATCTAATTCTAAATTAAAAAAGTTATAAACATCTAAAAATTGATTTATATATAAAGATGACAACTTTAATTTATGAAAAAATATTTCTTTATATGAAAATGAAGTTTCAAATAAAGAATGTTCTATAAGGTTGTTTATTTTGTACGTTTGTTTAGAAAAAGGTTTATAGTTTGGGTATATACTCTTAATAAGCTCTTCATTTGAACAAATAAATATCTCATCTTCATTTATATTTTCAATAATTTTTACACAAGTTTCTAATTTAGAAAAAATAATTCTTATTTTTTTATTAGAAGCCTTATATATATTTATTAAATCAAAAGTGACTTTATCACAATAATAAACCTCTAAATTAAAAGTTGAAAACTTAAATCTAAATAATTTGATAAGAGTTTCTTCAAGAGAGTTGACTCTTATCCATGCTATTTCATTATCTAAAATCTCTATTTCAAAGTCATGAACTACCGCAAATGCTCCATTTTTTATGGCAAGTTGAGTATCTTTTATATTTTTAGCTAAAAAAAGATCACCTTCCATAACTTTTTTTGCATCAGTTTTAATATTGTATATAAAGGAGACAGATGGAGAGTTTTGTAACTTCCCATCTATAATATCAATGACAGAAGAAATATTCACAATATTTCTTAAGAGATTTTCGTTCCAGAAACTTTTGGTTTTTCAGGACGAACAAGATTTAAACCATTTTCATCACGAGCAGCTAAAAGCATACCTTCACTTAACATTCCCATTAGTTTTGCTGGTTTTAGGTTTGCTACAACACAAGCTTGTGTTCCAACAAGTTCTTCAGCTGAATATGACTCTTTTATTCCTGCTAAAATCTGTCTATTTCTTCCTTCACCTAAATCAACTTGTAGTTTTAGGAGTTTTTTTGATTTGGGAACTTCTTCGGCCTCTACAATTGTACCAATTTTTAAAGTTGTTTCAAAAAATTTATCAATTGTAATAAGATTATCTTCTTCAACTATTTCTTCAGTTTTTTCTACTTCTTTTTTAGCAGGTTGAGTAGTAACAACTGCAGGTGAAGCTTGCTCTAATAAAATCTCTTCAATTCTAGGAAACAGTTGTTCTACTTTTGTTATAACTACATCAGGAAGTAACTCTTTGTTTAGAACTATTTTTGTAAAATTATCACTGTTTATCTCTAATCCTATAGATTGAGCTATTTTTGAAATTTTTTCTGGCATTACTGAATCTAAAAGTAGGGCAACTCTTGCCATGATATTAGTAATTAATGCTACTAGTGCCATAGCTTCTTCTACTTTTCCTTCTTTCATTTTAGTCCATGGTTCATAATCACCAATTGCTTTATTTGCTATAGTTAAAACTTTCCAGATCTCTTCAAGATATCTATTTAATTGCATATTGTAAACATAAGTTTCAATTCCGTCTAGTATTTCGTTTACTTCATCTAACTCTTTTTTATGGAATTTTATTAAGTCATTTGAAGTTACTTTATATTCAAAATATTTTCCACTCATTCCTATGATTCTATTAAGTAAGTTTCCTAGGTCATTTCCTAAATCAGAATTAATTCTATCCATTAAGGCTTTTTGAGAAAAGTCTCCATCTTGACCAAAAGGAACTTCTCTGAGCATAAAGTATCTAAAAGCATCAAGTCCATAAGCATCCGCTACTTCTTTAGGGTTTACTACATTACCTTTTGACTTAGACATTTTATCTCCATCTCTAGTCCACCAACCATGAGCTGCTATATGTTTAGGAAGTGGTAAATCTAAAGACATCAAAAATGCTGGCCAATAAATAGCATGAAATCTTAAAATATCTTTTCCAACTAAATGTACATTTGCTGGCCAAAACTCCATGTTTTTATCATCTGTTCCATATCCAAGTGCAGTAATATAGTTCATCAATGCATCTAACCATACGTACATAACATGTTTCGGTTCATTTAGTGATTCAGGTAACTTAACTCCCCAATCAAAAGATGTTCTTGAAATAGATAGATCTCTTAATCCACTTTTTACAAAATTGATAATCTCATTTTTTTTAGAACGAGGTAAAATACAGTCAGGATTATCTTCATACCATTTTAAAAGTTTATCTTCATAGGCAGATAGTTTAAAGAAATAGCTCTCTTCTTTTACTATATTTGTAGGTTTTCCACAGTCGGGACAAAACTCATTTTCAATTAGTTGTTTTTCAGTAAAAAATGTCTCACATGATACACAATAATATCCTTCATACTCACCTTTATAGATATCACCTTTGTTAAACATCTTTTCAAATGCAAACTGAACACCAGTTTTATGTTCTTCATCAGTTGTTCTTATAAATTTGTCATATGTAATATCAAAATCATCCCACAAGGCTTTAAACTTACCAGAAACTTCATCTGCATACTCTTTAGAAGTTTTACCTCTAAGTTTTGCACTCTCTTCGATTTTTTGTCCATGTTCATCAGTACCAGTAAGAAGAAAAGTTTTTTTACCAGTTAACCTTGAGTATCTAGCCAACATATCAGCAATAATTGTAGTATAGGCGTGTCCTATATGTGCAACATCATTTACATAATATATTGGAGTAGTAATATAAACATTTTTATGACAATTCATTTTTTACCTTTAATTAAAATTCAAATCCACCTGTAGAACCTTTGTTCATAGATTCATACACAGCAATTACATATTTTTTTCTTATTTCACAATCAAAAAATTTCTCACAAGGAGTACAAGAATCCAAGTTGTAAGATTTTTGACACTCCTTTAAACCAATAATTTGATTTTCTAAAGCATCATCCCATTGGTTTTTGTTTTGACTATTTTCCATTTTCACTATAAACTTTTAAAACTCTATTTATCTCATCATTTGAACCAAAGAAACAAGGAGTTGTATCATGGATATGAGTAGTCTCTACATCTAAAACTCTTTTAAATCCATCAACTGCTCCACCACCAGCTTTTTCATAAGTAAGTGCGAAAGGAAATACTTCAAAAAGTTGTCTTAATTTTCCTTTTGGTCTATCAGTTGTTCCTGGATATGAAAAAAGTCCTCCACCTTTAAGAAGTATTTGATGAAGATCAGGAACCATTCCACCGCTATATCTTAATCTATATCCATCATTGAAGATATCATCTATAAGTTGTTTATGAAAAGGAGCCCAACAGTTCTGAGTAGAACCAGGAGCATTTAATTTACCTTTTTCATTTAATTTGATATCTTGAATAAATTTAAATTCATTATTTAGTAATCTATACATTTTTACATCATCTGTTGTAATTACCATCTCAACTCTAGGTCCAAATACTACATAAACAGAAGCTATTATATTTGCAGCATTGAATTCATTTTCATAAATACCAAAAATAGAACCCACTGATAAATTCACATCAACAAGTGACGAACCATCCAAAGGATCATAAGCAATTAAATACTTTCCATCATCATGAAGATTTACAATACTCTCTTGTTCTTCACTAACTATTGATTTTATTGATTTTATTTTTGCAAATATCTCTTCAATAATAACATCACTTTGAATATCTAGTTTTAGTTGAGTATCCCCAGTTGAGTTTTCTTGTTCACTTTTTCCAGTATCACCAGTTTCTATTAAGTATTTAATCTTTATAGCTGATTCTTTTATGGCATCAAATATTTCATTCATCATTTTACTCTTTTCGCATTTTGTTCAATCCATTTGATTATCTCTTCTGGATTATTTAAGTCTAATCTTTTCATTCCTTGGGGAACATCACTTATACTTTCATCTGTTGCAATAACATCAGTTAGTTCAAAATATGATTCTTCAATTCTGTCTCTAAACACTGCAATTCTAGGTAGAGGTAAGGTTTTAAGTCCTTCTACTAAAAGATAGTCAAACTCTCCAAACATATCAATTATTTCCTCAATAGAAGAAGTTTCTTGTTTAAACATAGTTGTTCTTGTAGGTCCAACAACAGCTACATCTGCTCCTGTTTGAAAAAATTTATAAGAATCTTTTCCTTCCCTATCAAAGCTTGCTTTATCCTTAGGGTCATGCTTTACAATACAAACCTTATATCCCATATCTTGTAAAATACTAGATACTTTTACCACTAGGGTAGTTTTTCCACTATTTGAAGGTCCTGTGAATGCAACAGCTAAATATTTTTTTGTATTTAATTTCATTTGGGGATTTTATCTAAATGATGGTTAAAGTATCTTTAGTGTAAAATCACCAAATTATTATACAAATATGGAGATTCTATGAACAAATTTTTATCAATTATTTTATTTACTTTTTTACTTTTTTTAAGTGGATGTAGCTCTTACTCTATAACTAAATATTTTGATAAAGACGATTTTTATTTAAACTCTTTACAATACACAAAAAAAACTGATATCATAAAAGATGAAGAAGTAGTTGCGCTATTTACGGCAACTTATTTAAATAAAGTTGAAGAGAAGTATGATGATAATTATGAAAACTTTATAGTTTCTGTTTATGTTGCAAATAATAAAAAAAGTGAAACACCAAATATAACTATAGATAAACAAAGTTATACGCAAGAAGAATTAGAAGATGAGAAAAACTATGAAAAAAATTATGTAGAGATAAAAGAAATAGAAAAAGAGTCAAAACTAATAGAATCAATTCCTCTTAAAAATCCATGGGCAAAATATTATTTAATCAAATTTGATAAGAATAATGATTTAGAAAACTTCTTATTAAGATATAGACTTAATCAAACTCTAAAGGCTGAAATAAGTTTTTAAAAAACTCTTCTAGACTTAAATCTTTTTTACCAATTATTTTTGTATAGATTATATAATTATAAATAAACTCTTTTGCACTTTCATTCCCAAAAAGCTCTAAACTAAGGTAAGGCTTGTAGTTACTTTTAATCTTAAACAAATCAAAATTCAATCTATCATTTAGATACTCTACATCATAAATATAGGCATAAAATTGCATTAAAGGATGAGAAAACTCTACTTTTAATTCATTGAAAATATAAGAATAATAAAGTATATTTATCTTCGGAATTAATAATTCATCTCTTTTTGCATCAAGATTATTAAATAAAGATATTAGATCAGCTTTTCTTAGATTTATTTGCATTAAACCTAAATCAAACTCTGAAGAGATTTTATTTTCATCAAAAGAACTTAAAGTTTTGGCATATGAGTTGATGAGTATTGTTTGCTCTTTTGTACACCCTTTTAAAAAGTCGTATTTTAAGGTCTTAAAACTATTATCTATTTGAGTAGTTTCTTTTATATATAAAGTATAAATATTTAAATCATCTGATTCTTTTAAAGAGTTCAAACTTGTAGTATCTTTATTTAATAAATAAAGCCAAAAGTTAACTTTGTCTTTTTCATACTGTGTAAGTGCCTTTGATAGTGCATTTTGAAAATATTTTGTTGTTTGTTCATCAAGTTTTTTGTTTAAAACTCTATTTAAAGCCAATATAAATGAAATATTGTAATTGGACTCAGAATCATCAAAATCTAAAAAACTTGATTGTAAAAAATTAAGTTTTGGATTAGAAATAACTAAAGATAGAAGCTTTTCAAATCTTTTGTCATCTTTTATTTTTTGCATAGTTTTTGTAGGTAATCTGTAGTTTAATTTATCATATAAAAAACTATTTGTTGCATTTAAATACAAATCATAAATTATCTCTTTTGATGATGAAACAAGTTTTGTAAAAGGAATAGGGGAGTTTATGATTTTCAGCTCTTTTGCTAAAACTGGATAGCTATCTTCAATCTTTAATACAGTTGAGTTAAGTTCCAAGTGAGATAGTGTCAATGCTTTTTTTAAATCAAGCCCTACAGCAATACAATCACTATTTGTAGATACTAAACTCTTTGCACTTGCGTTCATACATTGTGAAACAGCTAAGGTTTCATCATAGTCAATTTTTTTTGCATACTCATCAAAAATAATTTTATTTACATTAGAAATGTTTTCTAGTGTAGTGATAGTATTTTCATATGATTTTTGACTATTTTCTAATTTAATAAAATAGTCAAAATCTTTTTTTAATAAGTTCTCATCAGAAAGTAAACTAGTAGTAAAAAGAAAAGAAAGTAGTAAAAACTTTAATCTCATCCTAGACTACTTACATACCCATAAATAGTCTTCCTAAAAATGTTTCTAGGAAAATAAGTACTAAAATCAAAATCATAGGAGCTAAGTCCATACCACCAAATACAGTAGGTATATATCTTCTTATAAGAGCATAAGCTGGTTCAGTTAGTCTATATAACATTTGAACAATAGGATTATAGGGATCAGGTCTAACCCAAGAAATAAGTGCAGAAATAATTACAACCCATTTATATAAAAATATAACACTCATAACAACTGTGGCTATTGAGCCTATTAATGCATCTGTCATTTTACAATTTCTCCTAAATAGTTTTTAATAAGTGGATAAATATCTGATAAATCAGGTCCTTTATCCTCACCAGTTAAAATATATCTTAAAGGTTTAGATAAAGCTTCATCTTTTAAATCTGTAGCATTAGTAATATAACTCTTAAACTCATCAAAATCTTCAATAAAAGGTGCAGCCAATAAAGAGTCTCTTATCTTTTTATACTCTTCTTCAAAGCCCTTAGGAGAACTTTTTGAACTAAAAATCATATCTATTTTTGTTTTTAACTCTTTTATTGTGTTTGCTTCATCTAAATAAAGTTTTCCTAGCTTTCCAATGTCATTATCAGCAAAACCTAATATTTTAGATAATCTCATTTCATCAATATCTTCTAGATGTTTTCTATTTATAAATCTTAATTTATCTATATCAAATTTTGTAGCAGAGTTTGATATTTTTGTAATATTAAACCACTCAATTGCCTCTTCAATAGTAAAGATTTCAATAGGAGTTTCATTTCCTAGTAATACTAAATAATTGGCAATGGCACTTGGTAAAAAACCTTCATCAATAAGCCATTTCAGGCTATTTTTTTCTTCCGTTAATTCATTTAAAATTACTGGAAGATGTATATAGTCTATATTCTTAGTATAATTAAGTGTATTTCTTACATGAATTTGTTTAGGAGCATCTAAAATGTCCTCTTCAGTACAAATCACTGTTGATATATCATAAAGCATATCATCTACAGCACTAGCATAATTAGCTGTAGCTGTTTTGTCATGTTTTAATATAAAAAAAGAGTCTACTTCATCTGGTTCGTATGAAGAAACACCCTTTAATAAATCTTTAAACTTTATAGCCTCTTCTGGCTTCTTTATTCTAACAGTAAAGGGCGCATTGCAGTTTATAACAGTCTCATCAGATAGAGTTTCACAAAATCCATCATACACATATGGTTTGTCATCTTTTTTTGCTTTTGCTTTAATTTCTTCTAATTTTTCTTCAGAACAAAAACATGAAAATGCTTTTTTTTGACTCATAAGTTGCATAGCCATTTTTTGATGGTACTTTAAGTTCTCACTTTGATATACAACTGCTTTATATTCAATTGAAAAAAGAGTTAAGAGTTCTAATATCTCCTTATCTTTTCCTTCAATATTTTTATCTTTATTTGTATCATCTATTCTTATTAAAAGTTCTTCATTTAATTGCTTTGAAACAATATAATTAAATAAAGCAAGCTTCATATCTTCTATATTCATATCTTTTGTTGGACTTAGTGCAAATCTTAACAATCTATTTCCTTACTATTGAAAATGATAAATTTTTTATTTCAGTATGAGATTTAATATACTCATTAATCTCTTTTAAAGTCAGTTTTTCTATTTTTTCTAGCTCTTTATTTGAATAATCTTGTTCTAAACCTCTATAAAATAAGGTAAAAGCACGATTTAATCTTTGACTTAATGTTTCAACTCTTAAAGGTTCGCTTCCTGTTAAAAAGTTTTTTGCTGCTTTTAATTCATCTTTTGTAATACCATTTTTTACAAAATCATTAACTATTTTAACAACTAAATCTTTAGCCCCATCAGCTGATTCATTTTTAGTTTGTAAATAGCCTGTAAAGTAAGAGTGAGACTTGTTAATTGAAATTTGCCCATATGCACTATATGCTAAACCTCTTTTTACACGAATCTCTTCCATAAGTCTAGAACCAAAACCACTACCACCAAGTACAAAAGATGCAACCTTTGCAATATAATTATTTTCATCATTAACTTTTGTATTAAAAGGGCTTCCAAAATAGATATATGCTTGTTGGGTATCTTTAATCAACTTTTTTACTGTTTTTTCATTTGAAGCTTGAATATTGATTATTTTTGACTCTTTTCCTTTTGGTAAAATTGTCAAAAGAGGTTCTAGTTTACTCTTCATATCTTCTAGATTTATATCACCACCAACTACAACTATTAAGTTCTCTAAAACTAAAGTTGAATCAATAAACTCTTTAATATCATCTAATGAGATTTTTGAAATAGATTCAATTGTACCATTTGTTGGGTTTTCTAAAGCTGTATCTTTAAAAAGTATTTTATGTAATTCATTTCTAGATACGTAATCATAATCATTCTCTTTTCTTTTTAAAGATCCATTTAATATTGTTTTTATTTTTTCTAATGTTTCATCTTTATAGTTGGGCGATTTTAGTAATTGATTTAATAGATCTAAAGAATCAGTGTAAACATCCTTTATTGATGATAATTCAATAACAAAGGTCTCAAAACCATGAGAAACATTTAAAGAAATTGCTAAATTTTCTAATTTTTGAGCAAATTTTGTACTTCCGTCTTTTAGTGTACCTTCATTTAAAAGTCTAGAAGCTAAAGTTGCTAATCCATTTTTATCTTTATCTTTTATTGAGCCACTATTTTTAAAAACTAGTTGTAAATTAAATGTCGGTAATGAGTGTTGTTCTTCAATAACTACTGGTATATTTATATTTTTTATTTTAATATGCTCAATTTGGGCACCCATTAAAAATCCTTGTATTAAAATTATGATTAGTATTATATTTTTCATATTAGAACTAAAATCTTTCTAATATCTCGTATGCAGTATTTCTTTTTGCTGGTTTTTCTCCAACATCACGTATTAATTGAATCATTTCATCTTGATTCATACAGTTTGTAGCACCTGCAGCTGCTACAACATTTTCTTCCATCATTGTACTTCCAAGGTCATTTGCACCAAACTTAAGTGCCATTTGTCCTATATAACTTCCTTGGGTTACCCATGAGCTTTGAATATTTTTAAAATTATCTAAGAAAAGTCTAGAAACTGCTAGAAGTCTTAAGTATCTATTAGAAGATTGTGGTTTTATGTCAGGTAACTCTTCTATTAGTTTTGTATTTCCACTTTGAAAAGACCACATAATAAAGGCTCTAAATCCACCTGTTTCATCTTGTAACTGTCTAATTAAATCCCAATGTTCAATAATCTCTTCATTGGTTTCAACAGTACCAAACATCATAGTTGCAGTTGTTTTCATACCAATTGAGTGGGCAAGTCTATGTACTTCTAACCATTGGCTAGCATCAATTTTTTTAGGTGCAATGATATCTCTTACTCTATCACTTAATATTTCAGCTCCAGCTCCTGGAATAGAACTCAAACCTTTAGCTTGTAATCTTTTTAAAACTTCAAGTATTGTGATTTTTGATACTTTTGCAATATATACTATTTCAATAGCAGAAAAAGAGTGCAAGGTAATTTGAGGAAATTTTGTATGAATATGCTCAACTAAATCTTCATAATAATCAATTTTTAGTTTTGGATGAACTCCACCTTGCATAAGAATTTGTGTTCCACCAATTTCAAGAAGTTCTTCTATTTTTTTGTCTATTTCTTCATATGATAATACATATGAATCACCATCTCGTCCATGTCTATAAAAAGCACAAAATTTACAATCTACCCAACAAACATTTGTATAGTTAATATTTCTATCCACTACAAAAGATGTTATTTTTTCAGGGTGAAGTTCAGCTTTTCTTTTTGTAGCCATTTCACCTAACTCAACTAAAGAGGCATTTTCAATTAAATCCAATGCCTCTTTTTTAGTAAGTCGATTTATTATACTCATTTTTTTAACCATTCTTTACTCTTTTATTTTTAAAAAGATGAACCTAAAGCGAATTCAAATGATGATGTTTTATCACCCGCTTCATCATCTAATGCTTGAGAGAATATAAATTGAAGTGGTCCAAATGGAGAAACCCATTCAAATAGTGCTCCTGTTCCACTTCTTGATATCTCTGACATAGAGTTCTTCCCTATCATACCATAGTCATAAAAAACTCCCCATCTCATTTTAGATTTTGTTACTAATGGAAATGATAACTCAATACTATTAGTAAACATTTGTTTATATACTGTTTTATTAATTAAGGCATCGTCAGGACCAAAGGCATAAGATTCATATCCTCTTAAGGATTTTGGTCCACCCATATAAAGTGAATCTCCACGAGTAAGTTTTCCATTATCAACTAAGAAATTTAAATTTGCTCTGTATCTAAAAATCCAATCACTATCGATATAATCTTCCAAGGAATGAAAATATTTAAAATTTGTTAAACTTTTCATATACCTTGAATCTCCACCAATACCAGCATACTCTAAAGACGTTCCTGCATTTATACCACTTCTTGGTAACATATAATCATCAGTATTATTAAAATTAAGATAAGGAGTAATTGAACTTGTAATATAATCTTGATTAACTCCTGAAGGTAAGACTTTACCATCACTTGTATTTGTATCTGTATATGTCTCTTCAACCATATCAAATCTATATTTTGCACCAGCATATAAATTTCTTACAATTTCACGTCCAGCAGAAACTGAAAAACCATTTGATACTTTAGATAGTTCATAAGCTCCATCTACTGTTCCAGAGTAATCAATTTCATCTTCTCTATTATGAATTTCAACTGTTCCATTGTATTTACTGTCATAAATTGCTGGATTTGTCAACGATAGAGAATAATTCTGAGTTTTTTCAGAGAAGTCCACATTTACATTAACTGCTAAACCTGAACCAAATATATTTTTCTCATTAATTCCTGCATTTATCATTAATCCATCATAAGAGCCATATCCTCCACCTAAGGTAATAGTACCTGTTGGAGCTTCTTTAACTTTTACAATTAAATCCATAGTCTCTTCTGAAACTCTTTTTTGCTCAATTGTTACATCATCAAAATAACCTGTTCGTTTTAACTTACTTCTTGAATCTTCAAAATCAGTAAGACTAAACAGATCCCCGTGTGCTAAATATACATCTCTTCTAATAACTCTATCTAGTGTTCTATGATTACCAGAGATAATTACATCATTAATATAGACTTTTTTACCTGGAATAATATTAAAAACAATATCTGCAGTTGCTTTTTTCTCATCTTTTTTTATATCATATACAACTTGAGTAAAAGCATATCCTAAGTCTGCAACTTTTGTTTTTAAGAATTTTTGATCTTTTCTAAGCTTTTCAATATTAAATACATCACCTTTTGAAAGTTTTAATTCACTATATAAACTCTCTGGATCTATGATTGAAGCATCAACATAAATTTTAATATCATTTGTTTTATATTGTTGCCCCTCTGATATAAAAAAGTCTAACACAGCGTCATTGGAAGCAAAATTAATCTTTAAAAATGGATCTTTTACAACAGAATCTAAATAACCATTTTTAAAGTATTGATCCCTTATTCTTGGGCCATCAATTTCTAATTGTTCTAAATTAACCTCTCCACTGTTTTGTCCAAACCACCATGATACAAAATCTTCTTCATTATTTACTGTAACTTCTTCAAAATCACCCACATCTAAACTGTCTGAACCATAATAGTTTACTTTTTTAATGATAATTTCATCACCAACATTTACATTAAATGTAACAGCAACAGCATCTTGTCCTAAGTTTTCTATTTCTACTTCAACAACAGAATTAACATAACCTTCACGCTCTAAATTTTTTAGTAAAATTTCTTTTGCTTGTTTAATTCTTGAAGTTGTATACATATTCCCTTTTTTTATACCCATCATTGAGTACAAGGCCTCTTTATCTTCATCTCTACTTTTATAGTTGTTTATTTCTATATTTGCAATTGAAGGTTTTTCTTTAAATATAAATTCTAAATTTCCATCATTATTATTAACAGAGATATCATCAAAATATCCAAATTTATAAAACTTTTTAATTGCACTATTTATTGATTTATTATTAATTTCATCACCAACTCTAAGTTCAATTGTATCATCAGCAATATCCTGAGAAATTTTTGATAAATTTACATATTTTATAGACTGTATCTCTTGTGCATGTAAAAATGTAGCAAGTACTAAAGAGGTATATAAAGCAGATTTTTTCACGTTAATCCTTATAGCTATTCTTATTAAAGTAGTTAATATAACTAAATAAAGTTTATAGGATGGTTAAGATATAATCTTTTTTTATATAATTTAATAAAGGGTAAAATAGTGAATATAGGAATTGTAGGACTAGGGCTTATGGGTGGTTCTATTGCCAAAGCTGTCAAAAAATATGCAATTGCAAAAAATGTGTATGGATATGCAAGAAATGAACAAACAGCAAAAGAGATAAAAGAGTTAAATTTAGTTGATAAACTTATGAGTTTAGAGGAACTAAAAAAGAATTCAGATGTAATCATTTTAGCTATTCCAGTTGACTCAATAATTTCAATGTTTGATGATTTAAAAGATGTTCCACAAAATACCACTATTATGGACTTAGGCTCAACAAAAGAGTTTATAGTTAAAAATATACCAAAAGAAATTAGAAAAAACTTTATAGCAGCTCATCCTATGACAGGAACTGAAAAGTTTGGTCCAAAATCAGCAATGGATGGACTCTATGAAGGAAAAACTGTTGTTTTATGTGACCTGGAAGAAAATGATGAACTTCATAAAAATAGAGCAATAAAAATATTTCAAGATATAGGGATGAGACTAGTTTTTATGAAAGCAAGTGACCATGATATTCATGCTTGTTATATGTCTCATTTACCCCATGCAATTTCATACTCTTTAGCAAATACTGTAATGAATCATGAAGACCCAAGATCCATTATTGCCTTAGCTGCAGGGGGATTTAAAGATATGAGTAGAATAGCAAAATCAAGCCCTAATATGTGGATAGATATTTTTAAACAAAATAGAGAAAATCTTTTAGACTCAATTGATTTATTTGAAGTTCATATGAAAAAAGTTAGACAAATGGTTGAAAATGAAGATTATGAAGAACTAAATAAATGGATGAAAAAAGCAAATAGCCTACATGAGATACTTTAAAGTATCTCAACATCATTTATAGCTTCTTGTACTTTAATAGCCTGAAAATGTTCTTTTACATCATGACACCTTACAATAGAAGCTCCATTTTTTATTGATGCTAAATGAATAGCCAAAGTTCCAGGAAGTCTCTCTTGGGGTGAAGATTCCACAATACTATTTATCATAGACTTTCTACTTGCTGCCATTAATAATTCAAAGCCAAAATGAGTAAAATACTCTAGGTTTTTAATCAGTGTTAAATTATGCTCTAAATTTTTTCCAAAACCAATGCCTACATCTAATATGATGTCATTTATTCCAAATTTTTTTGCTTTTTCAACTCTTTGTTTAAAAAATTTATCAATATCAAAAACTACATTTTCATACTTAGGACTTTTTTGCATATCTTGTGGATTGTTTTGCATGTGCATGATGATAACTTGGGCATTATACGATGAAGCTATTTTACACACTTCATCATTTTCTAATCCTGTAATATCATTAACTATGCTAAAACCTCTACTTAAAGCATAATCTAAAACTTTTGGAGCATAAGAATCTAAAGAAAATTTTACTTTTTCATATAGTTTCTCTTCATAGATTAAATCAATTATTGGTTTAACTCTACTAAGTTCTTCCTCCCATGATACAGCAACACTTCCAGGACGACTTGAAACACCACCTAAATCTATAATATCTGCACCATCAATAATCATTTGTTCTATTTTTAAAACTGCATTTGAACCATAAAATCTACTATTTTTAAAAAATGAATCTTCATTGGCATTTATAATGCCCATTATTTTTGTTTTATTTTTTTTCATAAAGTTTTTTATCTATGCTTTCTATGAATTACTGTTAAAAGTAGAGTAGTTAAAATATGAATTGGTCTAGAGTTTAACTCAAGTAGTTTTATAGCATTTGAAAATGCATCTAACTCTTTTTTTGTAAGTTTTATTTTTTGAGAGTTTATTTTAAATAAAATTGACTCTATGATTGCTTTTGATTCTTTTTTCCCAATTTTTTGATTATCTTTCAAAAATTGATACAGACTTTTTAAATCCATTCTAAAAAAGTCAAAATCTACTTCAACTCTCTCAATTCTCTTTTTTAAATATTTATGCGGCATACGAGAAAGAATAGTTGGTAAAATATTTGATTTTGAGGTTGTAACAATTATAAATACAATATTTTTAGGTGGTTCTTCTAAAACTTTTAATAAAGAGTTCTGAGCTTCTGTTCGAAAACTACTTCCACAAAGAATTATATATTTTGTTTCATTTGATGAAATATATGCTTCTTTTATGGTTTGTTGAGCTTGTGCAGTTAAAAAATCATCTTTTTCTTCATTTCTCACAACCCTATAACTATGTAAGGGTAAGGTTTGAATTAAGTCTTTTAAAGTTTCATCTATATTATTAACAATAAGTATTGTTGAATTATTATTCTCAATCAAGATTAACTCTCAACATTTATCTCTGCAAAAAGTGCTGCACTTAATGTTTTATTATATAATCTAAACATTTGTAAAAGCTTCATATCAAGTGCTATATCACTGCTTTTTAAGTTAAAAGCATCTTGCTTTTCTTCATCCAATAGCCAAAGAAAAGAGGATTTAGAAACTTTTGGAATAAAAGCTCTTGAATCCTGGCTTCTTCCTATGTACCAAAAACAATAACCATTTGGAAAAGAGATATTTAACATATCTTTTAAGTAACTAACATCATCTTCACTTTGCACATTATCTAAGAGTTTGTAAAAAGATTTAAAGTCATAGAAAGGCAGATAAGGTCTATTTAAACTTTTTTTATTGATATTTGTGAGGATATACTCTAAGAACCAATTTCTTTCATCATCACTTATAACAATAACTGAACATCCTTTATCTAAAATACTACTTATAGATTTTGAAACTAAAGGAGTCCATTCATATTTTTTTTCTTCCAACCAAGGAGATAATAGCTTATCATCTCTTATTGTATCAACCGTCCAGTTTAAAAACTCTTGCACGTCTATTTATCCAAATCATAAGCATCATGTAAAGCACGAACTGCTAACTCTGCATATTTTTCTTCAACAATCATTGATATTTTTATTTCACTTGTAGAGATAATTCTTATATTAATATTTTCATTTGCAAGGGCTGTAAATGCTTTTGAGGCAACACCAGTATGAGATTTCATTCCAACACCAACAATAGAGACTTTACAAATCTTCTCATTATAATCGACATTTTCAACTTCATCTTTAAAATTTACCATTACATTTTTACAAATTTCCCAATCACTTGTTGGAATTGTAAAATCTAAAGCTGTTTTACCATCTACTGCAACTGTTTGAACAATCATATCAACATTGATATTTGCATCAGCAAGGGCAGTAAAAATTGATGAAGCAATACCTGGTCTATCAATAACCCCATACATTCCAACTCTAACTTGATTTTTATCCAAAGCAATTCCACTTACTATTGGTTGTTCCATAATATTCTCTTCCTTTGTTATTAAAGTACCTTCAACTTCAGGAGTAAAGCTACTTCTTGATACTAAATTTACATTTAATTTTTTTGCCATTTCAACTGATCTATTTTGTAATACCTTAGCTCCTAAACTAGCTAGCTCTAACATCTCATCATAAGATATTTTTTCTAGTTTTTTAGCTTTTGGTTCAATTCTAGGATCTGTTGTATAAATACCATCTACATCTGTGTATATTTCACAAAAGTCTGCTTCAATTGCTCCTGCGATGGCAACTGCAGTTAAATCAGAACCACCTCGTCCTAAAGTTGTAACTTTACCTTTTTGAGTAACACCTTGAAAACCCGCAACAACAATTATTTTACCATCAGCTATTGCATTTTTCATATTTGTTGTATCTATATGTTCAATTCTAGCCTTTGTATGCTTTTCATCGGTTACAATACCTGCTTCTCCACCACTCATTGAAACAGCACTATATCCAGCTTCATTTAAAGCAATTGAAAGTAGGGCTGAAGTGACTCGCTCACCTGAGCTTAACAACATATCAATTTCACAAGGAGTAGGTTTTTTAGAATAACTCTCAGCATATTCGATTAACTTGTTAGTCTCTCCACTCATAGCAGAAACTACAGCAATAACATCATGACCTTCATCTTTGATTTTTTTTATAATAGTTGCAACATTTTGAATTCTATCTAGAGTACCTACACTAGTACCACCAAATTTTAATACTTTTAACATTTAACTCATAATCCTTTTTAAATATAACCCTCGTTTTTAAAATACTTCAATACTTGTTTATATACAGTTCTTTTAAAAAAAGTTATATAATCATAAATATTTTTTGTTGGAACAAATTTATATTCACTAAACTCAGGAGTATGATGAGTATAAATATCTATTTTTGCACCTACATTTAACTTAACTAAATAGTACTTCTGTATTTGGCCATCATATGGCTTCATTTTTTCAGCAATTGCAGGAGGAAAGTCGTAACTTACCCATTCTGGATACTCTGCGATAATTTTTATATCATCTGTACCAATCTCTTCTTTTAATTCTCTAAACAGAGCTTCTTTTGCACTTTCTCCTTCATCAATTCCCCCTTGAGGAAACTGCCAGGCATTTTCAACGTCAGTTCTTGAAGCTATGAAAAGCTCACACTTTTGAGGATACTTTGCTGATAAAACAATTGCTGCTACATTAGGTCTGTAATTTTTACCATTTACACTTGTAGGTATTTTCTCACTTTTATCAATCATAAATATCTTTTCCCTTATAATAAGGGAAATATTATAATAAACTTAGGATTAAAAATTGCTTTTATACATACATATTCCATTTTGTGATAGTAAATGCTTTTATTGCGCATTTAACTCATATGTAGATAGGTTTCACTTGAAACAAACTTATATGAAAGCTATTGAAAAACAACTAATTTACGACATTGAACACTATTTAAAAGATGAAAAGATAGAAACAGTATTTATAGGAGGAGGGACTCCTAGTTGTGTAGATTTTAAAGAGTATGAAAATATTTTTAAAATCATATCACCACATTTAATTGAAAACTGTGAAATAACTAGTGAAGCTAACCCAAATTCTGCAACAAAAGAATGGCTTCAAGGTATGAAAAACTTAGGTGTAAATAGAATCAGCTTTGGAGTACAAAGTTTTAATGATAAAAAACTAAAATACTTAAATCGTGCACATAATAGTAATAGTGCTATAAGTGCTATACAAAATGCAAAGTGTATAGGTTTTAATAGTATTAACTGTGACATTATTTATGGAGTTCAAGGTGATAGCTTTGAAAAATTAAAGTATGATTTTAATATGATAAATAAACAAAATATTGATCATATAAGTGCATATTCTTTAACCTTAGAAGAGGGAACAAAGTTCTTTAATAAATCTCATGTAAAAATAGATGACGAAGAGTTATCTTATAAACTATTTGATTACTTAAAAGAGTTAGGTTATGAGCAATATGAAATTTCAAACTTCGCAAAGTCTCAAGATACTCAATCTAAACACAATTTTGGTTATTGGAAGTATACAAACTACTTAGGCATTGGAACAGGTGCTGTTGGATTTATAGATAATTTTAGATACTATCCCAATAAAAACATTGAAGAATACATAGAAAACCCCCTTGCTTATGAAAAAGAGTATATGGAGGATGTTGATATAAAAACAGAAAAGGTATTATTAGGACTGAGGTCTAATGTAGGAGTAAAGTTAACTGTTTTTAATGAAAATGAATTAAAAAAAATTAAAATATTAATAGATGAAAAAAAGATATACAAAATAGATAATAAAGTTTATAATTACAATTTTTTACTCGCAGATGAGATATCTTTATTTGTATTAGATTAGATTCTATTAAAGAGTAATTTATACACTATTAGTATAATACGTTTTTTAAAGGAGTTTAGTTGACAATAAAAGAGTGCATAAAAAAATATTCACAAGAACTTAAAAATGTAACCCATATACCAGCAAAAGAGATAGAAATATTGATTATGTTTTTATTAGAAAAAAATGTTATTTGGATGCATTTAAATGGAAATGAAGACTTTACAAAAGAAAAAGAACTAAAAAATTTAGTGAAAAAAAGAGCTACTCATTACCCCTTGGAGTATCTAACAAAAAGAGTCTCTTTTTATGGAGAAAATTTTCTTATCAAAGAGAATGTACTAATTCCAAGACCAGAGACTGAGATATTAGTTGAGAAAGCATTTGAAACATTAAAGCAAATAAAAAATCCTAAAATTGTAGAAGTCGGAACTGGGAGTGGAATAATTTCTGTAATGCTATCAAAACTTCTGCCAGAACTAAAAGTTGTAGCAGTAGATATAAATAATGATGCATTAGATTTAGCAAAAGAAAATGCAATAAAACATAATGTAGAGAGTCAAATTTCTTTTATAAAATCTGATTTATTAAAAGAAGTAGACGAAGATTTTGATATGTGTATATCAAATCCTCCTTATATATCAGATAATTATGTTTTACCACATAATGTTAAATTTGAGCCTACTAATGCTTTGTTTGGAGGAACAATTGGTGATGAACTACTAAAGGATTTAATCCAAGAAGTTATATCTAAAAAAATAAAATATCTATATTGTGAGTATGGATATGATCAAAAAGAATCAATAAAAAATTATATGAAAAAATTCAATGTCAAATCACTAGAGTTTTATAAAGACTATAGTGATTTTGATAGGGGATTTTTAATAGAGTTTAATAATTAATAAAAGGAATAATATGTTTGAAGAATTCAATATAAATGATTTAGAGAGTAAAAAAGAGTTATTAGAAGTAAAACTAAAAGAATCAAAAGAGCAAATAGATAAGCTTTTAGAAATAGATAATAAGAGTTTTGATAATTTTGTAAAACCATATCAGGAAATAGGGGAGAGCATAAATATATTCTTAACACCTATTTTTCATATCGATTCTGTTAAGAACTCAAAAATAACAACAAAAGTGTATGAAGAATGCCTTCCTTTAATCTCCAACTACGAAACTGAGCTAAGTCAAAATGTAAATATTTATACATCTTTAAAAGATATACAAGATAACTATAAAGATACATTAAGTACTATACAAAATAAAGTGCTTGAAAATGAAATAAGAGACTTTGAATTATCTGGTTGCCATTTAAATAATAATTTAAAAGCTAGACTAAAAGATATAAATTTAAGACAAAGTGAGTTATCTCATAAGTTTTCACACAACCTATTAAATGCAACAAATTCTTATGAAATGATAATTGAAGATTATGAGGATGTAAGAGAAATCCCAGAATCAGACTTACAATTGGCAAGTTTTGAAGAAGAGGGTAAAACAAAATACAAATTCACCCTACAAATGCCTTCATATGTAGCTTATATTACCTATGGTACAAATAGAGAAAAAAGAGAAGAGATTTATAAAGCATATTGTACTAGAGCACCAGAAAATGGGAAAATCATAGAAGAGATACTAGCATTAAAGGATGAAAAGTCAAAAATACTGGGCTTTTCTTCTTATGCACAGTACTCATTAAGTACTAAAATGGCCAAAACAGAAGATGATGTTATAAATTTTCTGTATGAATTAGCCAAAAAAGGTAAAGATGGCGGTAAAAAAGAGATAGAAGAGATTAAAGAGTTTGCAAAAAAAGATGGAATAGAAGAACTAAAATCTTTTGATATCTCTTACTATTCAGAAAAATTAAAAAAAGAAAAATATGATTTAGATGAAGAGTTTTATAGACCATACTTTGAAAAAGAATCTGTTTTAAAAGGATTCTTTGAGTTTTTAAATTCTATATTTAACATAGAGTTTAAAGAAGCAAATACAGCTACTTGGGATGATAAAGCAACTGCATATGATATCTATGAAAAAGGAAAATTATCTTCTAGAATTTATATTGATTTAGAATCAAGAAAAGATAAAAGAGGAGGTGCATGGATGAATAACTGGAACTCATATTATGTTGATAAACATAATAATTTACATTTGCCAACAGCTTATATAGTATGTAACTTTCCTCAATCTAGTAATCAAACAAAATCACTCTTAAGACACTCAGATGTAGTTACTCTTTTTCATGAAATGGGTCATGCCTTACATCATCTTTTAAGTAAAGTTTCCGAACCATTTATTAGTGGAATCGCTGGTGTTGCTTGGGATACGGTAGAATTTCCTTCACAGTTTTTAGAATATTTTTCTTATGATAAAACAGTTTTAAAACAGTTTGCAAAACATTATAAAACAGGTGAAACTTTATCAGATGAGGCTATTGATAAAATCATAAAAGCAAGAAACTTTCAGTCATCTTTAAACATGATAAGACAGGTAGAATTTGCACTTTTTGATTTTAAACTCCATCAAAAATTATACAAAAGTGAGGATGAAGTTCAAAAATTATTAAATGAGATTAGAGATGAAATTTCACTAATAAAACCACCAAAATATAATAAATTTCAAAATAGTTTTTCACACATATTTGGAGGAGGATATGCAGCTGGTTATTACTCTTATAAATGGGCAGAAGTATTAAGTGCAGATGCATATTATATGTTTATAGAATCAGAAAATACCTTCAATAAAGAGCTGGCTTTAAAGTATAAAGAAACAATTTTAGAAAAAGGTGGTTCATCTGATATGAATGAACTTTTTTATGAATTTGCACAAAGAGAACCAAGTGTTGATTCTTTATTAAAAATTGATGGAATTATTAGCTAATTTTTGGCACAATAGCACTTGATATAATATCAGATAAGGATAGTTAATGAGTAATAATAGTGATACAATTTCTAAATTGAGCGATGCTCTTTCAAATTTAATAAATGCATATGAAACTTTACAAAAAGAAAAAGAAGAGTTAGAAAAAGAGAACCAAAAATTAAAAAATGATATAGAAGATTTAGATGCCTTAAATGGTGATTTAAATAGTAAATTAAATGATATAAACTCTACAAATGAAAAGCAGGGAAGTAACATAAACTCTATGTTGAGTAAGATAGAAACTATATTAAATGTAGGTGATAGAAAAAAAGAAACTAACCAAAATGAAGTAGCAGAATCTTCTTATTCAAAGGAGACCTCTTTAAATATTGAAGAAGAGGAAGAGTTCTTAACTACACCAGTTGTATCTAGTGATACTTTTGCAAAACCAAAAGCAGAAGCTGTAAAAGTTGATGATATTCAACTAGAAAAAAAATCAGATGAAAAAATTGACCTAAATAGGATGGCTTCTTTACTCAATGGATTTAATAATAAGTAGTAATAGTTTAGTATGATATTACTTTTAAATAAAATATCTCTATATTCAACATTTGGAGTGGATGATTTTGACTCTTTAGATGGAGCTATAAATAACATGGCTCCATCAATGGTTGAATACTATTTGTCAGATTTATCAAATGGTATTGAAAATATATATCTAAATAAAAGAAACATACAAAATAGCCTAAATATAGGAGACTTTGCCATATATTTAGACTATGAAGATGAAATATACTTAGAAATAAATGATGAAAAAGAAGATTTTGAAACATCTAGTTTATGGTAGCTAGTCCATTAAATTAGTAGTTGCTTTCAATCTTTCTTTGTCAAAATGGGTGTAAATACGTGAAGTATTTATATCAGCATGCCCTAAAGCTTCTTGTACAAGAATAAGATCATGGTGTTTTTGATATAAAAGTGTTGCAAAGCTATGTCTTAGCATATGGGCACCGTTTTTTTCTTTTCTTATTCCACAACTTATTAATAGCTTTTCAACTATTCTACTTATATAGGCTTGAGTCAATCTATTTCCTTTTTTATTACAAACTAAAAAATCATCTTCACAAACCCTTTGATTTAGCCAATAGTTCAACTCATTTTGAATTATTTTTGCTTTTATCATAACAACTCTTGGTTTATTTCCTTTTCCTCTTACTTGTATTATAAATACATCATCTTCTTTATATATATCTTTTAATTTTAGATTTAGCATCTCAGAGACACGAATTCCTGTATAAATTATAATTTTTAGAATTAATCTATTTCGATACATAACATCTTCTGAAAACTCAAAACTTTCAATAGCATCTAAAAACCTTGTAATCTCATCTTTATTCATGTAAGAGGGTAGTTTAGTACCAGATTTACCACTTAACCCACCCCAATTTTTTAGTTCTATTTTAAACATGTATGAATTATTGTCTTTAGTTTCATTTTGTTTGTCAATATATGAAAAAAGAGCAAGTAGGGCAATCCTATGGTTTTTTTTAGAGGCATCGGATAGTCCACTTGTACTTGTGGCTAAAAAATCACTCAAAAGCTCTTCATCAATCTCTTTCATAGAAGCCAAACCTAAATCTGTCAAAAACTTATATAATTTTGCTATTGGATTATAATATGTATTGATTCCTGATAAACCTATATTTCTAGCACTTTTTACTAATATTGTTAATTCATCTAAATTCTTTGTACCTTTAACCAAATCTTTAATTATCATGGCTAATTTATCTTTATCATTTACATTTGAGTTGCTAAGTGATGTTAATTTATTTCTTATAAATCTTTCAATCCAAAAGAGAAGTGTTTTGTCAAAAGTATCACAAAAGTCTAAATCATATCTCATAAGAGTACCTTTATATTAAAGTTTGAAAATTATAGTTGCCAATTTCAGCTAGGATTAAAGAGAGAAATAATAAAATTATTAATGTTTTAAACATTAAATGACCTCCGGTATAGGTTGTTTATCAGATAAGAAAAAGCGCCAACTTTTTCTTATCATCTTTGAGTTTATTTTTTTAATCTATCACTTGGTAATAAATTAAGAAAGCAAATCAATTCTTCGTCATCTAAATTTAGCAAAACTTTCCTTAAAACTTCAGCCCTAGTTAGTCCATCGTACTTAATTCTTAAGCTCTTGGTCTTACGTTTTATTATAGCAATCTCGTACTTTTTAAACCTCATATTGAAATTTATTTCAGCAGTAAGTTTACTTGACTTTAGTCTTTCAGCGGTCTTTTTTTGTAGCTCTTCAAGCTTTTTTTTGTCTTCTATTTTTCTAGTAGCCATTTTATAGCCTTATTTCTTTATTTATACTTAATAAGCATATATCTTACAAATTTATAGTGAAATTTTTGTGTAACTTTAACATTATTTTACTCATTATACCATAGGGTCAAAATGACCTTATCTTAATAGGGTCAAAATGACCTTACCCATAGGGTCAAAATGACCTTATCTTCTATATTAATAAGTAAAGGTCTTAAGAAGTAACTATATGTCTTAGTCTTACTATAACTTAATTAAGGATATCAGACAGTAGCATTTCGCCCGGTGGGCTTCATGCATGATAAGGTTTTCGCCCCAAGGGCTCAAATATGAGTTCGCCCCGTGGGCTCACAAGATGGCAAAAAGGATATTTATGCTCCATGCGTCGCAAAATAAAGAATTTAATGAGGGCTAAAGCCCAATAATGAGTTTTGACAAGCAAAACTTTTTTTAATAGTATCTTCTAGAGAAGATATAACGAAACGTTATATCTTCAGTTTATGAAGTTTTATTTGTATAGGTTAGTGTTGATATGTTTTAAAGAAGTTTTTGATTATTTAGTGTCATTGCGTTTGATTATGATATGTTTTAAAGTTACTTTCTAACCATTTGAGAAAGAAGAGAGAATTTTTAAAAAAAGAAAAGAAAAGTTTGATTATAAAATAGGGCCACCCGCGGGCTCATTTTTTAGTATTGAAATTGTAAATTTTCAAACTATTTACGTGATTAACGTTTTTAAAACGTGATTTACATAAAATATGTGTGATTTACATAAGTAAAGTTCATTTTGGTATTCCTGGAGAAGAGATATCTAACTGGAGTAAGTCCAAAACGGACTTATTTTGTCAGCTCGAGAAGTTAACAGGTGGCTCATTTTGAGATAAAAGGCAAAGATTATATCTTTACCTTTTTCTAAATGCAGTAGCTAAAGCAATAAGAGCTAAACCAATCAAAACATTTTGAGCTATTTTATCAATACTTTTGTTTAGTTCTAGTGCGTGAGCTGTTGCTACGTTTTCAAGTTCTAGTTTATCAAACATTGTTTACCCTTTGTTTTTCTTTAGCATTTCAATTTCTGCTTCATGAACTGCGACTATTTTTTCTAAATTTGTATGACTTCTTGACATATCTTTTAAATATTTAAGTCCGTACAAAAAGCCTACTTGCCAATTTTCTTGGATAAATTGCATTAAATCTAATTCATTCATGCGTGAGCCTTTGAGTAGAAATAATACCCACCACCTACAAGAGCTAAAATAGGAAGATATCTTAATAATTTAGCTCCACTTTTTACACCTGCTCCAATATCTGACAAAGTATCATTTATTGTAGTTCCAGTTGTTGCAACTTCTTTTTTTAAATCAGTTCCAAGAGCTGTTGCTTTTTCTAGTGTATCAAATTTATATCCAGTGGTTTCTTCTATGGTCTGCATTTTGTCATAAGACATATCAACACCTTTTGGCTCTAATACTTCAATATTACTTCCGTTAATTGTAGTCCATGCACCAAACATGATTTACACTTTATAAACTGAAAATTTTTTGGCGTTCATGTATTTGCTTTCAGTTGTTGCACCTAGTGAACTATTAAACCATCTTTTATAATATGCCCATCTTCCAAAATCTGTATCAGGGATAGATTCGGGAACTCTTAAATATAATAATCTTGCCATTACGATTGATAACATCGGGCTTTTTCTTAAATCTTCATATTCAGCAGTTAGAATATCAACATTTAAAAAAGTTTTAATTCTTTTCAAGAGCTCTACGTGTTTGATGTCTGAAAATGTTTTTTTAACATCTATAAAAGTAGGTTTATCAAATTGAGTTAAACCCTCGCCATAAGTAAGACTATTGTCTGCTACTTGTCCGTTTTTTGATTCTACTGCAATAGTTTCTGCAAGTAGTAATTTTGCATTTTCTACGGTTGTAGGAGATATAACCTTACACGCCATATAAATATAAGCTTGTATTTGTACATTTCCACCTATTAAACCATAGTTTTTATACTCTGTTGAATTCATGATATAAATTCCTCCTAATAGACTAGCCCCAAGTAGGGCTAATTTTGTATTTTTGTTCATATGAACACCTTTTAAGCTTCACTTTGTGGGCTTAAATCTTCTAAAATTGCCGTTTTTTCATCTTCTGAAATAGAAACTAATTTAAAATTTGTAAAAAGTTGTCCTGCTAAATCTACAAATTTATACTCAAATAAAGGATTATTATCCTTATCTTTTCCAATTTCATTTTTTAATATATTTGCTATTAAATTAGCCATAATTAAGCCTTTAAATCATATTTGATTAAAGTATAATGAATTACTCCGTAAGTGTTGGAGCTATTACCTTTTACTTTTATATTCATTCCTCTGACATTTGGCAAAGAGATTACTCCGTCATTAATACTGTATATATTACTAATAAGTTCTTTGGCAACGACAGCACCATCAATTTCGCAATAAATAGAGGTATAGGCTACCGTTGAATGCCCAAGATTAGAAGATGATAGGATAATATCAACCCTATCACAGTCTAAAGTGGTATCTAATAAAGTTGAAAAAGGACTTAAATTATAATTACCTTTTATGATCTCTTTAAAATCGTATGGATTAGAAATTTTGTCTAAAGCAGTTAAAAGTGCAGAACTAAAACCAGTTACCTCTGCAACGCTTCCAATAGTATCAATTTGGCTTACTACTGGAGAAGTTAAGATTTGAAAATTTTCGATAGTATCACTTTGACCTATTAAAATAGCTCCATCTTCAACTACATCAGCACTTACAAAAATTTCTGTAACATCTTTTGCACTTATTGCAAAATTTACATTTAATGGAATTTCAGATGCTGTGTTATCATTTAATCTAATTCTTACATTTGCGTTTGCTGGTGCTTTCATTAAGATAATATAATCAAAACTTCCAGCGATTTTTTTGTTATCCAATCCATTATTAATGGATAATGGAACCATGTTATATCTCATGATTATCCTTTCTTTAAATGTTTATATATGTAAGAGCCACCGATTATTAATCCAACTAACATTAGTTGTTCATGAGCTTTTGTTTTTTGCAAAAAGTTCGCAGTTTCTAGCTGTTGCTTTTGTTGCTCTTGCTCTAACCCAGCTTTTACAAGTGCTAATTTAACTCGTTCAATATCATTACCATTTTCAATGGCATCTGCTATTACTTTTGTATCAATATCAACATTGGTTACGGGTTTAATATCTAAAGTAGTGTATGTGTAAGTGCTTTGACTTCCTCCACCTCCACCCATTAGTAACTCCTTTTAAATTGGAACACTTTTTGATTATCAAGTATTCCAACGTATTTTGTGTGATTTTTAAAATCATCATTTTTACCTATTCTTAAAATAGGAACACCAAAAGAAAATATAAGGTTTTCAACTTCTTTATGAAATTTTAGAAAGGCTTTGTTTTTATGTTTAGTCCACCCATATTTAGCCCATATTACACCATCTTTAAAAATGAATACATAGGCACTATTTGGGTTTACTTTTTTATCAGCAATACAAAAACCATCTTTAAAAAATGGCTCTTGAATTGCTTGTCCATCTTTGACAAGTTCTTCTAAAAAATCATAATTAGAAAGTAAAAACATTACTTTTTCTTTTTCTTCTTAACTAGCATCATGCTAACAACTCCAACACCAGCTAATCCAGCAACTATATATATTAAGTTTGGATTATCTTTAAAAACATTCCCACTTGTTCCAGCTGTTGGAATATTTTCATTTTGAAGTCTTGAAGTTGAAGCAGTTCCACCACTTCCATCTCCACCAACACCAACACCAACTGAAGCTGAAGCTGTCATGCTCTCATCAAGTTTGGGTGCAACTGTTGCACTTTGTTCGGACCTTTTTTCAAAGTCTGCACTATTACTATCTCCAATATTCATTACTGGGCTAAAGTCAATAGCTGAAACAATAGAAGATGTACTCATTGAGCTACCACCAAACATACCCATTATGCACCACCCATAATATATAAACCTACTAAGGCAATGCCACCATAAATAAGATATTCTTTTTTTATGGTTGGCGTTGTTGAGCTAGTAGGCTGTTGTTGCAACGCTTCAAAATTTTGTTGCTCTGGTGTTGTTTCATCTACTGTTCTAATTTTATTTTTTACAATATCTTCTATTGCATTGTATGTAGAATGATACTTCCCATCACTTCCAAACTCTCCTAACAGGTTATTGTTACCATCTTCATCTTTTGAAACTGATTGCCAAAATTCATCTAAGAAATTACCAGCCATGATAACTCCTTATTTCGCAGGTTTAGGAACGCTTTGCAAAGTCTCACTTAATAATAAAATTTTGTTAAGCCCTGATTGTTTAGTAACATCAAGAGTAACAGTAAGAGTATTGTAAACGCCACTTGTATTTAATGCATCAGTAACTCTACCTCTAGGCATAAAATCAATTAAATGAATTCCATTTAAATCGCTTGGAACTGTTAAACCAGTTTCAAAAACATTTCCAGCTCTTATTGCTTCGGCTGGTAAATCTACAAATGTTGTAGTACCTGAATGAATCTTAATGTTATTGATTACTGAATTACTTCTAATTCCATCAACTGTTGCAACAATATCTAAGGCTTTATATAGCTTTCCAACTGGTAATTCAAATGTCATCTCATTTGTTGAAGAAGTAACTTCTTTTGAAGCAGATGTTTCTCTGAAAAGTGTTTCAGTTGTATTTGCATCATTTCCAGTAAAATTAACAAGAGCATTTGAATAAACTTCAATTTCTGCATCTGTTACAGTTATACCAGTTCCAATAGTTGCATCACTTCCCCAGTTTACAATTAAATCTAAGTTTGTGAATAACTTAGTATTTAAAATAGTGTCATGGGCTCTTACAGTTCTAGGCATAGAAAAAGGAATCATAAACCAAACATAAGACTCTTTATCAGCTCCATCTGCTGTGATAATTGATTGATTACCTTTTTTACCAGTTGATTTCAAATTTGTAATATGAAATTTACTTGAAGGCATTTGTTTAATAGTTAAACTACCATTTGCAACTACTTCAACATTGTTGATTAAGCTGTAAAGTGCTTCATCTTTAAAAACTGCACTTGAGTTAGTATGTGTAACTTTTAATTTACAAAGTAAGTTTTGTACAAAAAAGTTTCTTGATAATGCAACACTTTCTTGAGTTCCTGCATTATATGGAACTTTCTTTTCAGGTTTAAGGAAAATATTTGCCATTATAATGCTCCTTGAATAACTGGTCTAACATACTTTTTAGCTATGATAATTCCAGCTAAAGCACCGATTGCTAATCCTAAATCTGTTTTAGTAAACTTTGGCATATTATACTCCTTGCACTTGTGGGATATATTTCCCAGCTACATCACTAATTAGCACTACTGCTAAACCTATCATCATACCTTTTGTTATAGAATTCATTGTCATGAACTCCTCCTTTAAATTGTTTTTTAAGGCTTAAGCCTTTATAATGTAAGTCTTGATTGAGTGATGTTGGTCAGGGTTATTTAGACGGTTTTTAAGTGTGCTTGGGGAATTGCACTTAAAAGCCTTTTTTTATGCCGATAAAATGGCTAAGTCTTTAGCTGTTGTTTTGATTATCTCCTTTTTTTCATCTTCAATTCTATAAAAACTAAACTTTTCTAAATTTACAACTATATCCTCTGCATCTTTTGATACAGTATCGCTAACATACTTTTTATCCGTAGGCTCTGTTAATCTTGAAAAATAGAATATATCTGTAAGAGCTGTTAAGTTTCTTGATATATTTGCAGGTCTTCTACAAGTATAAATAATATCTATCTCGTTATGTCTACCATATTGCACCAGTTGATTAAAAAAGCTTTTTTTGTTTGTTCTTGTATCAAAGAACATATCTATTTCATCTATCACAAAACATATCTTTTTCATCTTATAGACTGTTTGAGCTAATAGCTCTGCATCTTCTATATCAATAGCTCTTACAACTAACTCCAACTTATACTGCATAAAGATTTTATAATTATCTCTTTTTGTTATCCATGCAATAAAAGAAGATACACTCATAAAAACTATTCTTCTAGTGTTTTCTTCATATTGGAATCTTGGGTCAAGGATAATAGTAGGCTTATCAGTCAAAATCATTTCTTTTTCTGTAAGCTTAGTTTTTCCATAACCTTTTTTTCCAATAATTCCTTTTATTTCATTTTGTATCATTTTGTATCTTCTTTATAAATAATTAAAGCAGTATATATAAAAGCTAAACCGTTAGCACTAGTAATATCAAAATTGATATTCACAATGCTATCATCATCAATTGTAAATAAAAAATCATTTAAATTTCTTTTAAATCTATCTATTTTTACTTCTCTTATAAATTCTGATTTAAGCAAAGTGAGCCTCCTAGTAACTTCTCGAGCTGACAAAATAAGTCCGTTTTGGACTTGCTGCAGTTAAGATCTACTTCTCCAGGAAGACCAAAATGAACTTTACACATCAAACAACCTTTTCTGAGCTGTCTTAAAATCATAAATTCTTTGGTTCAATCCGGACAATTCAAAATTTAGAGAATCAATCATTTTTTGTTTGTTCTCTATTTCTGCATTTAAATCTATAATCAATATAACACTATCAGGGATAACAGTTTCCCCACTCTTATATCGTTTAATACTACTTTGTGATGTTCTAAAGAATCTAGCTAAAACTTCATTGTTCTTATGACCTATGAATTTTATAAACCTTTCGTACTTTTCATCTTTTGACATATTAAGCCTTTTTACTAAATTTTGCTCTTACTTTTTGGAATAGGGTAGGAACATTATTAAAACCAATTAAGCCATCAACTACAAGAGCTGTTGCACTAATACCTAAAATCACATTATTGAATTTATCAGTTTTTAGAACTCCATCTGCTCTAGCTTCATCTACTTTTGCAACTGCTGAATTTTTGAACATTTCAGTAGCTATTGGGTTTAGTATTGCCTCTTGTCCCTCTCTTTGCATCTTAAAAGATTGTAAAAGATTTAAACCAACATTTAACATATTCTCACTTTCACTAGAAGAGTGAGGGGCTTTTGCTTTTGATTTGTTCACATCAGGAACATCATCATTTACACCTAAGATAATATCTATAAGAAAAGGTTTACTTCTACCTTTTAAGCTGTTAAAAGAGTATCTATCTTGTTTAGGCTCTGCTAACTTCGCTAACTCTTTATTTGTTAAAAGTTCTAGTTCTGCTCTTGTAGGCTTATCACTTGTTTTTACTTCCTCTTGCTCAAATGGGAACTCATTTTCTGTTCCCTTTTGCTCTTGCTCTTGCTCATTCTCTTTCATTTCTCATTACCTCATATTACGAAATTTGGGGGTTTTGCTCTTGTTTTGGCTCTTTTCTAGTGTGATAGATACCTAGACAAGCTAAACAAATACAACCAATACCAATTGTAAAACCAAATTTTTTAAAAATAGAACTTTCTTTTTTTTCTTCCTCTTCAAGAGGTGGGGGTGTTAATTCTTGCTTTGCAGTTTCAGCCAACTTATTACGCTCTTTAACTTGTGTTTGAAGGTCAGGAGTAGAACTATTATCCACACTCTTATCATCATTAGAATTATTAGTGTTAGTATTCTCAACATTTTGGATTACTTCCTCTATCTCTTCTTCACAATCAGGGCAAACATTGTTTGCGTTTAACTCTTCTTTTTCTTCATTGCATGATATACATTTAGGCATATTCTACTCCTCTAAAATTGCTTTTATTCTCTCTACCTTTTCAGGGTCTAAAGAGTTCCATGTGCTTTTACTCATAGTTGTAAGCATATCCACAACACTATCGTTTGAGATACCGTCATTCGCTTTTTCCACTACTGCATCAACTACGCTTAAAACTGCACCAATAGGCGTTGCACCAGCAACAACCTTTGCAACATCTAAACCACTATCTAACCAATCTAGCCAACTATTATTTTTACTCATTTTTTCTCCTTGTTTTGATTTTCAACTTTTATACCTATCTTGTCTAAGTAGTGGACTAATTCTTCAAGTTCAATTCTTAAATTGATTAGGTTCTTTTCATCTTCCCAACATACACCAGTAGTTAATCTTCTTTTTATATTCGGGATAACTTTTTCCTCAATAAATTCATCATCTAACATCTTTTTTCTCCTCTTGTTTTGATTTAACATAGTTTGTTACTGTTTCGTGATTTTTATATAATTTTTCCCATATATAATAAATAGTTTCTTTTTCTTTAGTAGGGTTATATTCTCTGTTAAGAGTAGTATTTACGATATGCCCTTTATCATTTATGAGAATAGGGGTTTTTGCTCCATCTGCTTTGGTAACTGTACACTCAAAACCTACGGCAAACTGTTTACACCAATTTCTAAAATGATGTATTGAATTAAACTTAGGTATTCGTAAAATAGGGGGCTTTTGTTTGTTTCTGTCTAGGTAATATTTATAGTTAGTATAGATGTGTCTTACTGCTTCATTCTTATCGTTTGCTGCTCTTTTTCTATCAACATCTATCCAAATAAGCTCTTCTTGGCTTAATTTGTTTATAGCTCGTACAACTGTTTTATAAGATGTATGACTAGCACTTGCAATATCTTCGTTTGTTAAGATACATTTCTTTTCTTTTGAGCCTATGATATTATGAATAACAATAAATATCATCTTTTCATTGTTGTTAAGTTTTGCATGATTGAAAATATCAATAGGACAGTTTGGGGAATAGTGAAGTTTAAATTTAGACATGATTAACCCCGTTTAAAGTTAAACATTTATATAATCTAAACCTTTCATAAAAGAAATAATAATTTTTCTTAATACTAGCTAAGAAAGCATTGTAAATGGAACTTGACAGTAACAAAAATATCGATAATATCGAACACCACAATAGCTTAGTTTGAAAATTATAGTTTTCAATACTAAATATTATATCAAAATAAACTTATCATCTTTTTTTATTAGTTGAAAAGTCTACCATATATTGCGCTATATCTTCTAAATGTACAATATCTTTTACTGCTCCAGCTTCAATTGCTTTTTTAGGCATACCAAAAACAACACAACTCTCTTCGCTTTGAGCAATTGTATATGCACCATTATCAAATAGTTCTTTAATAGCAATCATTCCATCATCACCCATTCCTGTCATCATAATAGCCATTGCTGATGAGCCAATAACATTATTTACTGATCTAAACATTATATTGACACTTGGTTTATGATGTGAAACTCTTGTACCATCTATTAGTTTTGTATAATAATCACTACCTCTTTTTTCAATACTTAAGTGCATATTACCTGGTGCTAAAAAGGCTTTACCTTTTTCAAGTTTCATTCCATCTTCAGCCTCGTAAACATCAAGTGTCGATTCATTATTTAATCTTTGAGCAAAAGATCTTGAAAATCCATATGGTATATGCTGAGTAATTACTATTGGAGGTAAATTATTTGGTAAAGACTTAAAAACTCTTAGAAGAGATTCTACTCCACCTGTAGAAGAGCCTATAGCAATAACTCTAGAACCTGATAGTCTTGCAGGATTAGAAGGAAGTAAAGCATCTGGATGAATTTTCTCACTTGTTTCAAAACTACTTTTCTTTTTTGTTTCAACTTCTGCTTTTGGTTTTTTTAATGTATATCTTTTTAATAAAAAGGTAAGATTTAGTAAGTTATCTTTTACTCTTTCTTGAAAAGCTACCATAGATTCACCATTTGCTGGCTTTTCAATATAACCCACTGCCCCATCATCAAAGATATCATTTCCCCTTGCACCCTCACCTGAAATAACAACAGCAGGCATTGGGTGTAACCTCATAAGGTTCCTTAAGAATGTTACACCATCCATTTTTGGCATATTAATATCAATAGTTACTAAATCTGGCTCATATTTTTTTATTTTCTCTCTGGCATCAAAAGCATCTACAGCTTCATCAATAACTTCAAATTCATCGATAGAATTAATTATATCTCTTAAAATTTTTCTCATCGATAATGAATCATCAATTACAATTACTGTATACATAATAAAATACCTTTTAAAATAATTCTATATCCATCTCAGGAGCCGGTTCTGGATCATTTCCAAATAAGTCCACACCACCAACATACTCTTTGAGAACTGGTGCTTTTGTAATTTCCACTTGTAAAGATTTTTCCTCTTGAATAACCTTAGAGTCTGTTTCATTTTTACTAGTAACTTTTATAAATGTTTCAAATTCATTAGTCATCAAAATTAATCTTGCGTGATCCCCTCTTGTATGCTCTGAAAGTATTTCAAATCCTTCAGATCTGCAAAAATCTTTTGCAAACTCTACGTTTCTATGCCCTATTGAGTTATTATTCGTAGCCATTAGCTGCATAATATCAGCACCACCAGAAATTTTTGCTTTTAAATCTTTTTTCGAGCAACCCAATTTGTACATTTCATTTAACATCGCTTCAACTGAATAAAGTCCATATTTCATATCTTCATTTGAATTATTCGTTGTTGGCAACAAAAAATGGTTCATAGCTTTTATTTTTTTAACTGTATCATAAAACATAATAGCAACACAAGAACCAAGCAGAGTTTTAAAAGCAATATCATAATTATCAGAACTAACGGCAAACTCTCCACCTATTACAGTGTGTGCTTTATACCCTTTTATTGTCTGAGTTGATAGATTATTGGCAATTTTTTCTATACTTCCATCTTTATGACCTAATATTACCAAGATATTTCCTTCTCTTTAATAAAAATGTTTTGCCCTATTCTTTTTACATATGCTTCAAGTTTTCCAGGACTTTCAGAATGTCCAATATAAAGTGTTCCACCCATTTTTAGATGCCTAAATAGTTTAAAAAGAATTTTTTCTTGATCTTCTGAAGAAAAATATATTAAAACATTTCTACAAAACACTACATCAAACTGATTTTTAGCAAAAGGGTAGTTTTCATCATTTAAGTTCATAACTTGAAACTTAATCATTCTTTGAAGTTCTTCTTTTACTTTTATTAAAATTTCTTCAGAAACTAAGTTCTTTTCAACTCGTTTTCTAAAATATTTTTGAGGTTTTAACCAAGAAGGGAACTCTTTTGAACTTTTTGAATATCGATATATACCATTTGCAGCATATTGAAGAACATTTGTATCAATATCTGTTGCAATAATTGATGTATTTATTTTTTTACCTAGTTCTTCTTGTGCTTCTAAAATAGTCATTGCCATTGAATAAGGTTCTTCTCCCGTTGAAGAAGCAGAACAATACAATTTTATTTCTTGATTATTTTTACATAACTCTGGCAAAACTCTATTTTTTAAATCTGCAAAATGAAACTCTTCTCTAAAAAAATGAGTCTTATTTGTTGTAAAAGCATTTATAAACTCTGTTTTATAATTACCCTCTCTAATTGCATCCAAGAGTTCATCCAAGGTTCCATTAAACAAGGCATTTCTCTTTAGTTTATGAAGTCTATTTGAAATCATAATATCTTTATTTTCAGTAAGCGTTATTCCTGTAAAAGAGTATAACAACTCTTTTACTATTTCATGTAAATGAAGAGTATTGTCCATATTTAAGAGGCTTTTACAATCCCTATTTCTTTTTCTTTTTTAATTTGTGCATTAATAATACCTAATACATCTAAAATTAATCCTATACTACCATCACCTCTTACAGTCGCGGCACCTATTCCTTGAACAGGTCTAAAGTTTTTATCTAAAGGTTTAACCACAACTTGATATTGATTTAAGAACTCATCAATTGCTATTGCAATTTTTGTATTACCTTGTTTTACAACAATTAACATTCCATCTTCAAGTTTATGATAAGCAGGCTCTACTCCAAAAAGACTATGAAGTTTTACGATAGGGATAAACTCTTCTCTTAGCATCAATAAGTCTTGTGCACCATCACCTATTTTTTTAATCATTTCATGTGTTGGTTGTAGAGATTCTACAATAGAATTAAGAGGTAATATATATCTTTGTTCACCAACAGCAATATCTAGTCCATCAAGAATTGCAAGTGTTAATGGAAGCATAATAGTAATAGTAGTACCAGCACCCATTGTTGTATCTAAATTAATTGCACCACCAAGCTTATGAATATTTGTTTTTACAACGTCCATTCCAACACCACGACCAGAAATATCTGTAACTTGATCAGCAGTTGAAACTCCAGCTCCAAATACTAACATTGCTTTTTCATTGTCAGTCATTTTTGAGAATTGATTTTCGTCAATTAGTCCATTGTCTAGAGCTTTTTGAGCAACTCTATCTCCATCAATACCTTTACCATCATCTTCAATTGTAATAATCATTTGTCCATTTGCTTGTTCAGCAGAGATGATAATCTCTCCCATTTCATTTTTACCTGAGGCAGATCTAGCTTCAGGAGTCTCTATTCCATGGTCTAAAGAGTTTCTAATAATATGCATTAAAGGATCTGTTAATCCTTCAATCATTGCTTTATCAATTTCAACATTATCACCAAAATGTTTGAAATCAACTTTTTTATTTAATTTTTTAGAGATATCTCTAACAACTTTAGGGAATTTAGAATAAATAGATTCCATAGGTACCATTCTAATACTCATTATAGAATCTTGCATATCTCTAATATGTCTTTCTAGTTGTTCTAATCTTTCATATACTGAGTTTTGTACTTTATTATCTTCAATTGTTGAAGTAAACTGTTTAAGCATAGCATTAGTAATTACTAAATCACCAACATTATTCATTAATAAATCAATTTTATCAAGATTAACTCTAATATTATTTGTTACAGCAGGTTTTTTCTCTTCTCTATTTCTTGAAGCAGGTCTACTAGCTGCTGGCGTTGCTGCTTTTGCTGGTGCTACTGCTTTTGTAGCAGGTGCACTTGCTGCAGGTTGTTGAGCTTTTTGAGTAGGTTTTTCTTCAACTTCTTCTACTTTTACTTTTATTGTTGAAGCAGGTGTTATATCTTCTGCATCATCAAAGAAACCAAAGTTTTCATTATCATAGTCATACTCTTTAGAATTAGAAATTTTCATATCTTCACTAAAGAAACCAAAAGAGTCATTTTCTAAACTCTCTTCTTCATTGAAGTCATCTTCAAAAATCCCATATGAATTTGATGATGAGCTAGAAACACCCTCATTTCCAAAATCACTTGAAGTTTCTTCTGCTGATGACTCTTCTTGAATAGGTTCAGATTCTACTGCTACAACTTCTTCTTGTGCTGAAACATTCTCGCCATTAATATATGCTCTAATTTGTACTAGCATTTCAGATGTCATTTCTTCAAAAGTTTCTCTAGTTATATCTTCTGCAACTTCTAGCTCTAAAATCTCTTTCATTATATCCATTGCATCAATTAACGTACCCGCCATTTCAGGGATAAAAACTATTTGATGATTTCTTAATTTATCCATCATGTTTTCTACATCATGAGTAAACTCTGCAAATAATGGAAGTTCTACAGAAGCACCACTACCCTTAAGGGTATGTACATCCCTAAAAAGTTGTCCCATCTCGTCATCTGTAAGTGAGCCATTATTTTCAGCTTCCAATAAAACATTATCTGCAGACTCGAAAAGTTCCACAGCTTCTTCTAAAAACATCTCTCGATATTTTGATATATCAAAACCAGCCATATTATAATACCTTTCTATCTATTTAAAACTATGTTAACAGCTTTTAGTAATTGATCTGGAACAAATGGTTTTACAATCCAACCAGTTGCACCTGCTGCTTTTCCTTTTGCTTTCATATCATCACTTCTTTCAGTTGTCAATACTAAAATAGGTTTTGTTTTATATTTATCTACTTTTCTTAATTCACCAATTAATGTTAATCCATCCATATTTGGCATATTTACATCAGTAATAACCAAATCAAATTCGTGACCTTTTGCTTTCTCTAAACCGTCTACACCATCTACTGCTGCAATAACGTCACTATATCCACCCTCCTTGAGAGCGTATGTTAACATATCTCTTAACATAGTCGAATCATCCACTATTAAAAGTTTTGCCATAGTATTTCCTTAATACGAAAAAATAATATTTTATAAATAATAACTAAAGAACTATTAATTTAGTATAAAAATTAAATATTAGCCGATGCTAATTCAATTCTATCTCTATTTACTTTTAACACTTTTAGTTCAACTTTATCACCAACACTTAAAACATCTGTTACATTTTTAACTCGCTCTTTTGATATTTTAGAGATATGTAATAGACCTTCACCACCTTTTGGAAGCTTCATAAATGCTCCAAAATCAACAATTCTTTCCACTATACCTTCTAAAACTTCTTCTTCTTTGTATATAGTATCAAAAATAATTTTTTCGCTTTGTCTTCTTGCTGGTGCATTATTTGATATAGTTTTAATATGTTCACAAGCATCTAAAACATTCTGTTTACATTCACCTGCTACTTTAACATTACCACTATCTCTATCTAAATCAATTGACACAGAGAATTTTTCAATAATCTCTTTTATAGTAGAACCTGCTTTTCCAATAACTACCATGATTTTACTTGGGTCTATTGCAAATTGTTCCATTAATGGCAGTGCTAAGCTTGGTACGATATCAACAGCCGCTGCTTCCATAAGTTCTAAAATATGTTCTCTACCCTCTTTTGCTTGTAAAAGAGCCTCTTTTAAAACATCTAACTCTATTCCACCAAGTTTAATATCCATCTGTAAAGCTGTAATACCTGACTTTGGACCAGCAACTTTAAAGTCCATATCACCATCATGATCTTCTAATCCCATAATATCAGTTAATACACAATGTTTATTGCCTTCCACAACCATACCCATAGCAACTCCAGCAACTAAACCTGAGATTGGAACACCTGCTGCTTTTAAAGCCAATGAACCACCACATACAGTTGCCATAGATGACGAACCATTAGATTCTAGTATTTCTGATACCAATCTTATTGTTTCTCCAAAATCTCTGTCAATAGTTGCTTCTAGTGCTCTTTTACCTAAGTTTCCATGTCCTAACTCTCTTCGACCAACTCCAAACATAGGTTTTGCTTCACCAACTGAAAAGCCTGGAAAATTATAATGAACCATGAAATTTTCCATAGAAGTTGATTTTTCATTTAAAACTTCATACATCTGTCCATCTTTAGCACCTGCTAAAGTTCCCACAACTAATGCTTGAGTTTCACCTCTAGTAAAAAGACAAGAAGAGTGAGCTGAAGGTAAAATATTTGTCTCAATTGATATAGGTCTAACAGTTCGTAAACCTCTTCCATCTGCTCTTACATTTTCATTTACAATCATTGATCTAACAACATCTTTTTTTACAATAGATACAGCTTCATAAATATCTGAATAAGGAAGCTCGTTTGATATACAATACTCATCTTCTGCAATCTTTTTTGCTAAATCTTTTAATTCTGTTGCTCTTTCACTTTTAGCTAATTTTTTTACAGCATCTTTTACATCATTTAAATATTTTTCTTGAACATGTGAAATTAAATCTTTTGAGATAGAAAATTCAACTAATTCAATCTCTTTCATCTCTTTACATACATTTTCAAATCCACTTTCATATGTACTATTAACTTCATAAAGTGCTTTTTGAGCAACACCTATTGCTTCAACTAACTCATCTTCACTCATTTCATTTGTTTTGTGTACTTTTGTAAATGCTTCAATGTCAACTTCAATCATTTCTTCAGATGAAATTGCTTTCATCTCTATCATTAGAAGTTCATCTTTTGAACCTGCAACATATAAGTCTAAAGTTGAGTTTTCCATATCTGAACTGTTTGGATTAATAACATATTCACCTTCAATTCTAGCAACTCTAACTCCTGCAACTGATTTTTTAACTGGTAAATCAGAAGTATAAAATGCAGCACTAGCAGCATTTAAAGCTAATGCTTGTAAATCAACATCTTTATCAGCACTTAAAACCATAACTGTAATTGTAGTAGGATAAACATAACCTTTTGGAAATAGTGGTCTTAAACTTCTATCTATAATTCTTGAAGTTAAAGTCTCTAATTCACTTGGTTTACTCTCTCTTTTGAAAAAACCACCTGGCATCTTTGCAGCAGCATATGTTTTTTCTATATATTGAACAGTCAATGGAGTAAAATCTTCAGAAACAGGATTATCAAACTCACTAACAATTGTTGCTAAAACAACTGCTTTACCACATTTTGCTAAAACAGAGCCATTTGCTTGTTTTGCAACTTTATTAAACTCAAATATTTCCTCTTTTCCATTTAATTCGAACTCACATACAGTTGACATAATTATTTATCCTTTATATTTTTAATATCTTCAAACGTTATCTCTTCTAAGTTGTTATAATAATAATCAATAGAGATAAAATGATCTAAACTTTTCACATAATACAAATCATCAGCAATAGATTCAATAGTTTGTATACTGGCATTTGGCAGTATTGGAATTGCAACTGAAACTGACTTAGCACCTAAATTTATTGCTGTTTTAATACAAGCCATCATTGTAAGACCTGTATTTAACCCCTCATCAACAAGAAGAATATTCTTATCTTTTATATCTTTTATTCTTTCTCCTGATCTAAATTTACTTAACTTATTTAAAATCATACTATCATAAACATATTTTGACTTTGAAAAAATAAAATCTAAACTTAAATCAAAAGATCTTGCTAATTCTTCATGAATTACAACCTCTTCACTCTCTGTTACAATTGCAATTTCACACTCTTCATTATGTGGCGCTACAACTTTTTCTGTAAAGAGTATTTTATATTGTGCATCTAATTTTTTTGCAATGGTTTTAGCAATTGAATAACCACCATAAGAAGAAGCAACAACTATCCAATCTTCTAGTTTCATCTTTTCAATTGGTAAAACCTCTATTAGTCTATTTGCAGCATCTTCTCTATCTTTGAAATATATTTTACTACCACTACATTTAAGTTCAAAATCCAATTATTTTTCCTCTTTAACCATATATGCTTGTTTTAAGCCACCTAAAGGTTTTAATGTTAACTCTAAGTAAACTATATCTTGCTTAATAGAGTTTGCAGTTGTTGAAGCAGTTGGTGTAATTGACTTCTCAAAAGATAAATCTAAACTCCAACACTTATCATTAATACCAAAAACAAAAGCTTGTTTATTTCTAATTTTATCTTTAATATTATAGTTTTCGTTATATGATAAACTATAATCCTTATAAAAAGTAAATCCAGTATCTACAGCATATGATTCTAATTCCTCTTTTCCTGAGTTTGCTGTATTTTTTGATAAATAATGACTTGCCCTAAAAAAATAGTTTTCATAATTTAAAGAAAAACTTGTTGATGATTCAGTTACTTTATTATCTAAATTACTGTAAATAATTCTATTTGCTATACTTCCAAGAAAATAGTTATATCTAATTTCATTTTCTAAATCACCTAATTTTGTATTATTAAAATCATCATAAATAATTGATTGACTGATTTTATGATTAATTATCTCTTTTAAATCTTCAATATCAGTCCAAGATTGATTTATTGCAAAAGTTATAGTTTTTGTTGTTTGTGATAGGGGGAAAGGAGATAATTCACTTGATGTATTAGATAAAGGATAAATATCACCTTTTGATTTTACAACATTTGGAATTACAAAATCTGTATTAAAATTAATAGTATGTATTCCTGTTTCATATTTTTTAATTAGATTACTATTTACAGAAATTTTATGTCTATTTTCAATAAATGTTGCATTCTCATAATTTGTTGTTCCATTATCATACTCTATTTTTGATACAGAAATTTCTTCTTGTAAAATTAACTTTATATAATCATCAAAAAAAGAAAAACTATAAGATAGTGGTGCAGTGAGATCTGTCTTAACAGCTTCTAAGCCATTTTGCCTTGTATAATTAGTCACTTGTAAATCTGCTGAATACAAAAGTTTATCTAAATAGAAGTTATCAGCAAAAGAATGCAATTGAACTTGTGGTAGTTGCTGTAAAGTTGTATCATTTGATGAAAGGTCTGTATCTAAATAATGACGTAAATAGGTTCCAAGGTAATAATCATTGTTTTTATAATAATAATTAATCTTTGATTCTATTTTTTTCTCTATTGTTGAACTTTTATGAGTAGAGTCTTCAACATTATAATATTCAATATCATTAATCCACTTTATTTTTGCAAATAATCCATCTTCACTCTCTTTACCACTTAGAAGTTTACTTCTTGTATAGTCTAAACTCCATCCATAATGTTTTTCATTCTCTAAAGAATTTTTTGATACATATTCACTATTCTCTTTAAAAAACCCTGCTCCAATTTCAAGACTAGAATACTCTGAATCAACATATCTATAATATGCTGATAATCCATATCCTCTATTTAGTCTAACTTGAGGAACAAGCTCTATATCATAATCATCAGCAGGAGCTATAAAGATTGGTTGAGAGTATAAAAACCCTTCAGAAGATGAGTATCCTACGGTAGGTCGTAAAAGACCTGTTCTTCTTGTAGTATCTGTTGAAAAACCAAAGTAAGGGGTATAAAAAACTGGTACATCTTTTATATAAAGCCTAGCATTATAAACATCCAGCCATTGATCTTGGGTATCATAATCTGCACTTGTAACTCTTATATTCCAAGCAGGATCAATACAATCACAACTTGACATAATAGAATTCTTAAAATGATAAAAGTTTTCTTGCTTATTTGCATTATTTGAAGTAATCCATACTTCAGATTTTTTATCCAACAAAAGAATCGGATTTTGAGTTAAGCTTTCTTCATTTAAATCCATAAATGCATAGTCACTTTGTGTTTGAACAAGATTGTCTTTTAAAATTACAACATCATCAAAAAGTTCTAATGTCCCCTTTTCTTTGTCATAAATTACTTTTTGAGCAGATATATAATACTTAGGAGAAAATATAACAACATCACCTTTTGCAATAACTATATTCTCTTTACTATTTAAATCATTTGATAATATTTGAAGTCTTTCGTTTTTTAACTCTTTTGAAAAGAGTGTACCAATAAGTATTGGCAAAATTAAAAATAATTTACGCATCTATAACCAATGTTTTTGAAATTTTGTCATGAAATGTTTGTCTACCATCATTAAAAAATGAGAATATAAACCCTATATAAAAAAACATTTCACTTAAGATTCTACCAAAAGATCTTAAAGCTGATTGGATTAAATTAACTCTAGAAAGGTCATCAAAGTCAACAACCCTTACTTTTGCTATTATTTTACCAACAGTTGCACCATAATACCATACAAAAAATGTTTGATAGATAAACTTCAACACTAATACCTGTAAAACAAACTCATTCATTAAAACTAAAACCGTAGTTAAATCACTATCATTTTTAGAAATTGTATCCCAAAAAATAATCAATACAATCAACGTGATTAACACATCATCAATTATAAATGCTTTAATTCTTGAATTAATTGTAGCTAGTTGCAAGTTATTCATATCATTCTTTTGAGTCATAAAACTACTTTAGTGCTTGATATGCGATATCTGTTCTACATTTTTTGCCAGCAAAATGAACCTGCCCACATAACGCATATGCTCTATCTCTTGCTTGTTTTATGCTTTTACCAAAGCCAACACATACTAAAACTCTTCCACCTGTTGCAAAAAGCTTGTCATCTTCTTTTTCAACACCGGCATATGAGATATGTGTATTATTTAAAATATCTCCATCAACTATATCATCAACAATAATTTCTGCTGCTTCACTTGAACTATATGGATAGTTTTTACTAGCCATAACAACACCAACACCAAATTCATTTTTAATCTTGATATCTAAAGATTTTAAATCTTTTGTTGCACCCTTATAAAAAAGTTCAGAAACAGGAGTTTCAAGTAACGGCATTATTATTTCACACTCTGGATCACCAAATCTTACATTATATTCTAAAATAATTGGTTCACCATCTACAACCATTACACCAATAAAAAGAACACCCTCAAAAGGAGCACCCTCATTTTTCATACCTTCTAGAGTTGGTTTAATAACTCTCTCTTCAACTTTTTTATAAATATCATCATTTACTAAAGGGGTTGGTGCATATGCGCCCATTCCACCTGTATTTGGCCCAGTATCCCCATCCCCTATTCTCTTATGATCTTGTGCAGCTGGTAATACTTTATAATTTTCACCATCACAAATGGCAAAAATAGATAACTCATATCCATCTAAAAACTCTTCAACAACAACTGATGTTCCTGCATCTCCAAAAGATTCACCACTAAGCATATCTGAAACAGCTTGCTTAGCTTCATCTTTTGATTGAGCTATAATTACACCTTTTCCTGCACACAAACCATCTGCTTTTACTACTATTGGTGTTTTGTTCATATCATCAATGAAGCTATGAGCTTCATTTTCATTACTTGTTTCTATAAATGCTGCTGTTGGAATATTATATTTTTTTAATATATTTTTCATATAAACTTTTGAACCTTCAAGTCTAGCAGCTGCTGCACTTGGTCCAAATATAGTTAAATCATTCTCTTTAAAAATATCTACAACTCCATCTACTAAAGGAGCTTCTGGTCCTACAATTGTTAAATCAATACTGTTTTCTTTTGCCCATAAAGCTAATTCGTTATAATCTTTTATATTTATATTAGTACCTAAATTATCAGTTGCGCCATTTCCTGGCATAAAATATATATTGTGTTTATTCTCTTTATATATAGCTAATCCAATAGAGTATTCTCTACCTCCACTACCAAGTATTAAAATATTCACTATGATTTTCCTTAAAGTTGTAAGTTTCCAAGTAGCCGTTAACCATCAAACCGGCCCTAAAAGCCAACACTAGCACATAAGAATTATATTTTAGGAGCAGAAATACTAAAAGTAAACGCTTCACACCAAATAATTACATTACGCACAAAAAAACAGTATCGGACCCTCAACAATGGAAATCCCGAACTACTTAGATAATATTATTTTACCTAATTATGATTGAATTAAAGATTAATTTTATTGAAATTTTTTTGCTAGTTCAATACAAGAGTCAATTGATTGAATAGGAGATATTTTATATTCTATATTTTTTGGCATATATTTTGCCGTTGTTTTTCCTATGACTATAGCTTTATATGTCTCATTCCAAGCTATTTTATCAAAAAAACATTTTATACATGAAGGAGAAGTAAATATAATAATTGAGTGTAAAGAAGGGGCTTTAAACTCTTTTTTACTGCATATTGTTTTATATACCGTAAGTTCATCTATGTTTATTTTGTTATCTTTTAAGATATTAAATAATTTTGAAACACTCTTTTCACCCTTTACATATAAAACTTTTTTATTTTTTAATAAAGGAATCAACTCATAAGCAAACTCATCACCATGTGAATGAGTACCAGTAAAGACTACTTTTGAGTTATATTTTTTTAAAATATTTGAAGTTTTTTCTGCAATTGCATATGAATCTAATTTTTCCCAGGGCATATTTAATTTATCAAGGGCATAAATAGCATTTTTGGAAGTAAATATCAATGAATCATATTTTTCTAAGTCAATTTTTATATCTAAATACTCAATATCGAAGACAGGCAGACTAGTAACACCATCATATTTTACATTTGATAATAAAATAATATTATTCATTTATATGCAACTTCTCTTTTTGTATCTCATTTATTGCTAAATCTATATCTTTATATATTTTGATACTTTTGAATAGTTCACTATCTTCAATTTTAACAAGTCTTCTTCTATCTCTCTCTTTTACTACAAGTGAAACCTTTATACCATACTCATTTAGTAAGTTTATCGTCTCTTCTATAGTAATAATTGCTGAGATATCTAAAAAAGGTATATTTTTACAATCAATAATAATATGTTTAGCTCTTAAAACTTTTTTTATTCTTCGCTCTAGTAACATAGCACTTCCAAAGAAAAATGCTCCATCAATTTTTAATATTCTTATATCATAATTGTCAATATCTATATCAAAAGGACTATCTTTAAAAGATTTTATTGTTTGTATTCTTGTCTGTTTAGATATTTTGTAAACAGCCGATATTGCAGCAAATGTAATACCTGCACCAACAGCCATAATCAAATCTACAAATACAGTTAAAAGTAATACTGTAATCATGATTAGTAAATCATTTTTATGTAAAACTTTCATAATTCTAAAAAATCTATAATCAATAATATCAACACCAACTTTTATCAAAATCCCAGATAATACAGCTAAAGGTACTTGTGCAGCATATTTTGCAAAAAATACTACTGTTATCAAAAGCATAATTGAGTGAGTCATTCCTGAAATATTTGTTTTACCACCACTTTTTATATTTATAACAGTTCTCATGGTTGCACCTGCACCTGGTATTCCACCAACAAATGAACAAAGTGTATTTCCAATACCCTGCCCTATTAACTCTTTGTTTGGTCTATGCTTAGTTTTTGTCATGGAATCAGCAACTAATGAAGTTAAAAGGGTATCAATAGTTCCTAGAAGTGCCAAGGTAACTGCATACATCAATATATCACTTAATTTAAGAACATCAAAATTAAAAGGAAGAACAAACTCTGGTAAAGAAGTTGGTATTTCCCCTATAACTTTTACCTCAAAGCCATAATAGATTGTAAAAATTGTCATGACAATAAGTGCAATTAAAGCAGAAGGTATAATTTTTGTTATTACTTTAGGTGTTAAAAACATTATGATTAAAGTAATATATGCAATTACTAAAGAGTCATCATTGGCTAAATGTAAAGTGTTTGGAATCTCAACTAGGGTTTGAATAACTGAACCAAAACCATCAACTCCTAAAAAAGGGTTGATTTGTAAGATTATAATAATAACCCCAATTCCTGACATAAAACCAGAAATAACAGGGTAAGGAATAAATTTAATCCACTTACCAATACCTGAAAACCCAAATGATATTTGAATTAATCCAGCTAAAAATATTACTGTCATTACAGATGCTAAATCATTTTGGAAAGATACAATTGCAGCAGCAATTATTACAGTCATAGGACCAGTAGGACCTGATATTTGAGTTGCAGTTCCCCCAAATAGTGCAGCAAAAAAACCAAGTATTATTGCCCCATAAATCCCAGCTTGTGCACCTGCGCCACTTGCAACTCCAAAAGCCAAAGCTAATGGTAAAGCGACAACTGCAGCAGTTATACCACCTAAAACATCATTTTTAATATTTTTAAACAAAAAAACTCCTTTTGTTTATTGAGCTGTATCTTCTTCCTCTTCTCTTTGCCCTTTTTTACGAGTTAAAATATGAATAGGTGTTCCTTCAAAATTCAATTGTTCTCTTAAAATATTAATTAAATATCTTTTATATGAGAAATGTAATAAATTTGGCTTATTCATAATAAGTGCAATTCTTGGAGGTTTTGTCTCAAATTGCGTTGTATAGTATATTCTTAAGTATGCCCCATTTGGACTTGGTAGAGCATGCCTTACTAGTGCATGTTCAATAATTCTATTTAAATCAGAAGTAGAGACTCTTTGACTATAATTCTCATGAATCTCAATTAATTTATCTTTTAGTTTATCTATACTTCTACCAGTCTTTGCAGATACAGCAATTATTGGAGCATAATATAGAAATTTAAATTTGCTTCGAACTGTCTCTTGTATTTTTTGGAAGGTATCCATATTCTCATCCCATTTGTTTAAAACAATAATTGTACCTAATCCATATTCATCAACTAGCCCAGCAATTTTTTCATCTAAATCAACAAGTTCAGAAGAAGCATCCAATACCACTAAAGCAAGATTTGCTTTTTTAAGCATCTCTTTTGTTCTCATTAAAGCAAATTTTTCAATTCCTTCAATACTTCCTCTTCTTCTTAATCCAGCAGTATCAACAAAAGTGATATTTTTATCTTTATACTCAAAGGACTCATCAACAGGATCTATTGTTGTCCCTGCTATTGGTGAGACAACAGATCTCTCTTCTCCTATTAAAGCATTAAGAATAGATGATTTACCAACATTAACTCTACCTATAATGGCTACTTTAATATTATTATCATCAACTTCTTCAACAATCTTTTCATCTTCTAAAGGATATTCGCCTTCTGCATACTCTTCATCATCACCTAAAATTTCTCTGTTTTTTATGATTTCACTCTCTGGTAATTCTGGTAAGACATTATAAATCCAATCAAATAAATCTTTTGTACCTCTATTATGAGAAACTGATATTCCAAAAAGATTTTCATCTTTAATACCAAATTCAAAGAAATCCCAAAGTCTCTCTTTTTCTTTATCATTATCAATTTTATTTACGACTAATGCTAATTTTTTTCCTAAGGCTTGAAGCTCATAAAATAATTCTTTATCTTTATCATCTGGAAGCTTTTTACCATCTACCATAAAAAGTATTATATCAGCCTCTTTTGCAGTCTCTACAGCTTTTCTTTTTACTGTTGAAAAGATTGCATCATTTGTTTCATCTATACCACCGGTATCTAACATCAATGCTTTTTTATCAAATATGTCTACTTCATGTTTTCTTACATCTCTTGTAGTACCTGCTTGTTCTGATACTATGGCTATTCTTTGTTTTGCTATTCTATTAAAAAGTGAACTTTTACCAACATTTGGCTGTCCAACTAAAGCTATTTTCTTTAATTCATCTTTACTATTAACTGCTTGCATCTATGTCCTAATTTTTTCAATTTCGTATTATAACAAAAAAAAGGGCGTTAGCCACAAGACTAACACCCTTTTTTAATAATTCTCTAAAAAATTTTAGTATAAACCAAATTTTCCTTCTTCACTTGTTCTATATAATACTCTCATATTATCATCTTTGTCATAGAAAACTTTAAATACAGCACTAGAACCTTTAAGTTCAGTTAATGCCTCTTCAATATCTACTGGCTTATATGAAGCTAATCTTACTGGAATAATTTCACTTTCAAATTTATCTAATTCAGCTGCAATTGCATCTTCAATTTCTGTTGAAACAACCTCTGTAAGCTTTGTAGCTTTGTGAGCACTTACTTTATCATGATGTCTTCTTAAAACTTTTGAAACTCTATCAACTGCAATATCAACTGCTGTGTATAAATCTTTATCTTTTTGTTTTACAACAATTGTATCTAAATGTGCTACATTTAATGTAAATTCAAAAACGAATACAGGCTTACTGTTTCTCTCTTCTTTATCAATAATAGAATTAACTGAAATAATATCTAAGTTATACTTTTTAAAAATTTCTACTGAACTATTTACATAGTCTTTTATCGCATCTGTTAATTCTATGTGTCTTCCTACAATACTTGTATTCATAACATACTCCTTCTTACTCTTAATATAATTAATATAATAACACAATCATTATTAAAATAATAATAAAATTTACGTATTATTTATTAATTATAGCCCTAAAGTAAGATATCCCTATTACCTTTTGCATTTACCTCAGATAAAACGCCTGTCATCTCCAATTGTTCGACTATTGTAGCAGCTCTGTTATAACCAATTCTTAGTTTTCTTTGTATATATGATATAGAAGTTTTTTTGTCATTTAATACAACCTCTTTTGCATCTTCATAAAGTTCATCTAACGCTGACATATCACCACTAGAAATAGCAGTACCTGTTCCTTCTTTATCTTTTACAAAATTCATGTCATATTCAACTTCTCGTTGTGATTTTAAGAAGTCTACAACTTTTTCTATTTCATCCTCTTTTGACCATGGAGCATGAAGTCTTACAAGCCCTGAACTTCCAGGAGGTGTAAACAACATATCTCCTCGTCCAAGTAGTGATTCAGCACCCATTGCATCTAAAATAATTTTAGAATCTACTTTTTGCCCTACTTTGTATGAAATTCTACTTGGTAAGTTTGCTTTAATCAATCCTGTAACAACATCTACAGATGGTCTTTGAGTTGCGACTATTAAGTGAATACCACTTGCTCTTGCCATTTGTGCAAGTCTAGCAATAGATAGCTCTACATCTTTTCCACTTGTCATCATAAGGTCTGCTAACTCATCAATAATAACAACAATATAAGGTAAAGGATCAAATGCCTCTTTTTTAGATTTTTCGTTATAGTTTTCTATGTTTTTTGTTTTAGTTTGAGACATAAGAGTATAACGTCTTTCCATCTCTAAAACCATATTTGATAGGGCTAAAATAGCCTCTTTTGGTTTTGTAATAACTGGAGTTAAAAGATGTGGAATATCATTATAAATTGAAAACTCTAGCATCTTTGGATCTATCATAATAAGTTTTAAATTATCAGGTGAATTTCTATATAAAAGTGAAAGAATCATTGCATTTAAACCAACTGACTTTCCAGAACCAGTTGTTCCTGCAATAAGTAAATGAGGAAGTTTCTTAAGGTCTGTAATAAAAGGCTTCCCAACAATATCTTTACCTAAAATCATAGTAAGTGGAGATGCGGCTTTATTAAATATTTCACTATCAAGTAACTCTTTTATATAAATTACATGCATATTTTCATTTGGAACTTCAATACCTATTACATCTTTTCCTGGAATTGGAGCTTGAATTCTAATTGTTTCAGCTTTAAGAGCCATTGCTAAATCATCTTGTAAGTTTAATACTTTTGATACTTTTACATGGGGTGCTGGTTTAAACTCAAATGTTGTAACAACAGGTCCTGTATAAGTTCTTACAACATCACCTTCTATTTTAAACATTAATAATTTTTCTAATAAATCAGCAATCTTTTTATCAATAATATCTTCATTTATTTTTGAAGTAGAGACTTTTGCAGGAGTTTGAAAAAAGTTGCTACTAGGAAGTTTAAAGTCTTTTGGTTTTTCAGACTCTCCAACTTCAATTTCATCTTGTAGCTTTTTATTTTCCTCTAATTCATCTACGATTATAGAGTGTTTTTCTTCACTGTTTTCAGTAATTTTTTCTTCAACTGGCTTCTCTTTTTTACTCTTTTTCTCATCAGAAGAAGTTTCCATGATTAATATTTCTGCAGTGTCACCTACTTCTTTTACAGTAAGTCTCTCTTCTCTTCTTTTTTCTCTTTTAGATTCTGAAGGTTTTGGTTGAAATAAAACCACATCTTTTTTAATATTTGAAGCTATTTTTTGCACATCTAGCTTTTTTATCTCTTTTCCATCAATAAATATTAAAAATACTATTAAAAATCCTATTAGAACTAATAACCATAATCCTGCAAATCCAACAAAAGGGTATAGTGTGTCAACTATACTATTTCCAATAACTCCTGAATATATATCTTTTTTTGTAAAAATTAATGATTGTAAAATCAAAGCTGACAAAAGAAATGTAAATACACCAAAATATTTTAGATACTCTCTACTCTCTTCTTGTATAAAGTTTATTTTATATAACGGATATACTAATAAAAAAAGATAAACATATGATAAATACCCAAAATAAGTATGTGAATACACTGCAAAAATAGAGCCTATTTGCCCAACTGTTGCCTTATCTGATACAATTGTTGCATACTCAAAATATACTATTATAAATAGTGATATTAAGGATAATATTTTTTTAACTATTTGAGACCCTTTATTTTAATAATTTTGAAATTCTAATTTGTAGTTTTAACCATATCTTATGTTCCATTAAAGGAAAACCAGCCCACTGTTTCTTAGGCTCTGTAATACTTTTAGTTACTCCACCACGAGCTGCAATTGTAGTAAATGGTGCAATCTCTAAATGTCCTGCAGTTCCACTTTGTCCACCCATAATAACATATTCATTAAGTGTTGTAGAGCCTGATAGTCCAACTTGTCCTGTTAATATACATCCTGTTCCAAGTTTACAGTTATGGGCAATATGAACTAGATTATCAAGCCTTACCCCATCACCTATAATTGTAGATTTAAAAGCAGCTCTATCTATTGTACAGTTTGCTCCAATTTCTACATCATTGCCAACTTCTACATTACCATTTTGATAAATCTTTATGTATTTTCCTCTATTTTGTGCAAAACCAAAGCCATCACTTCCAATTACTGTTCCAGAGTGGATTATACAATCATTACCTATATTACAATCTCTGTAAACGGTAACATTTGCATAAATGATAGTATTATTTCCAATTTTTACATTATCACCAATATAAGCACCACTCATTATTGTACAGTTATTGCCTATTTTAGAGTTTTTACCTAAATAAGCATTTGGCATAATTGTACAGTTTTCACCTACTACACAATCTAAGCCATCTGTTTCTACAACTTTTGGTGCAAATAGTTTTGAAGCAAGTGCTAGTTTTATATAAGGCTCATCACAAACTAAAGCAATAGTATTTTCTGGCACTTTAGATATAAATTCTTCTTTTACTAAAACAGCTGCTGCAGTAGTTTTTTCTAAATCATTTACATATTTTTTATTTTCTAAAAATGTTAATTCATTTGATGTAGAATCAAGTAAAGTACTCAATCCACTTATTTCAACATCACTATCACATTTTATATCTAATTCATGTGCAATATCTTTTAATTTCAATAATTATCCTTTAATTCAAACGACAAGTAAAAATACTTATCGTTCCATTGCAACTACACCACTTTTAACTATTTCTATAGGGTTATAGTTTTTGATAACTTTTACAAAATTTGCAATTCTACTTGGTGCATCAGTTGCAGATACAACAATACAATCTTGAGTAACGTTTTGTATAGAACCATTATAAGCTCGTGCTAACACATCCACATCACTTAAGTTTTGATCCACAGGAATTTTTATAAGTACAGTCTCTTTTTCAACAACGTCAAAATGCTCATTTACTCTTAAAACTGGAATTAATTTATTTAATTGTTTAACAATTTGGTCTATCACTCTTCTATCACCTGTTGTAACAATAGTCATTCTAGAGTACTCAGAATCACTAATTGGAGCGACTGTTAAAGAGTCTATATTATACCCACGTGCTGAAAACAGTCCTACTATTCTAGATAAAACATTATTTTCATTTAAAACAATAACAGAGATAACTTTTCTTGCATTATCAGTATCATAGTAGTGATTAAAATTATTCATTGTTATCTCCTAATAGCATCATTTCATTTAGTGCATGTCCATTTGGAACCATTGGTAAAACCTCTTCATTTCTATCAACAATAACTTCTATCATTGCAACTACTTTTTTCTCCATTGCATCTTTTAATGCCGCATCAAACTCTTTTTTAGTAGTAACTCTATACCCTATTCCACCAAAAGCTTCAACAAGTTTTACAAAATCAGGTTGTGCACTTAAATCAGTTTCAGATAATCTATTTTCATAAAACATTGTTTGCCATTGTCTAACCATTCCAAGATAGTTATTATTTAATATAATATTAATAACTGGAAGTTTTTGCTCAACACAAGTCATAAGCTCTTGAATATTCATCAAAATAGAGCCATCTCCTGTGAAGTTTATAGAAACCTTATCTGGCATAGCTTTAGCAACACCCATAGCACCTGGAAGTCCAAATCCCATAGTACCTAATCCACCAGAAGTATTCCATTGTCTTGGATATGAGAAAGGATAAAATTGTGCTGTCCACATTTGATGTTGTCCAACATCAGTAGAAATAATTGCATTTTCTCCAACTAGTTCCCCAACTCTTACAATTGGCCATTGTGGTTTAATTTTTGTATCTGAATCAATAAAAGCTAAAGGATGCTGTGCTCTGTAATCTCTTAACAATGTCACCCAATTAGAGTAATCATTAAACTCAAATTCACCTACTGAGTCAATCATTCCTTGAACAGTTACTTTTAAGTCCCCAACAATTGGGAAGTTTGTATGTACAAGTTTTGCAATAGAAGCTGGGTCGATATCTACATGAATAACTTTTGCTTTTTTAGCAAACTCATCAAGTCTTCCAGTTACCCTATCATCAAATCTAGCACCCAATGAAATCAATAAATCAGCTTCATGTGCTGCCATATTTGCAGCATATTCACCATGCATACCTAGCATACCTAATAGCAATGGATTATCATGTCCCATTACTCCTCTTGCCATAAGCGTTTCAACAACTGGAATATTTAACTTCTCTGCTAACTCTCTTATTTGATATGCACAATTTGATAAAATAGCTCCACCACCAACGTAAAGCAATGGTTTTTTTGACTTTGCAATTGCTTGCATAGCTCTTTTTAACTGCTTTTTATTGTAATTTACCGTTGGCTTATATGTTGGAATATTTACCTCTGCTGGGTAAATATAATCTGCAACTTCAGCTGTTATATCTTTTGGAACATCAACATGTACAGGTCCTGGTCTACCAGTACTTGCTATATGAAATGCTTCTTTAATAATTCTTGGTAAATCTTCAATCTTGTTAACTAAATAATTATGTTTTGTACAAGGTCTTGAAATACCAACAGCATCAATTTCTTGAAATCCATCAGTCCCAATGATTGTTGTTGGCACTTGTCCTGTAATTACAACTAAAGGAATAGAATCCATATAAGCATCTGCCAATCCTGTAACTGCATTTGTAAATCCAGGTCCAGATGTAACTATAGCAACCCCAACTTTGCCAGTAGCTTTTGCATATCCTTCAGCAGCATGAATAGCCGCTTGTTCATGTCTAGTCAATATATGTTCAAAATGTGTTTGTTTATAAATTTCATCGTAGACATTCATAATAGCGCCACCAGGGTATCCAAATACTACATCTACCCCTTCATTTTTTAATGATTCTGTTACCATCTTTGCGCCTGTCATTTTCATTATACTTTTCTCCGTTATAAAATAGCTAATTATTTTACAAAAAGTTTGGTTAATCCATCTTTAATTGGGTCTAAAAATAACTTACTCACTTAATATCTTATTTATAATTTTTCTATTATAATCAAGCATAATCTTAGGAGTCTAATGTGGAAGTAAATAATCTTAATAGTGTAAGTAATGTTAGTGTAAATAATGTACCAAAACAGTATGTAGATAAATCAAAATTTGATGGTTCAGTTGGAATAATTGACGAAAACAATGATGCTTTAAAAGTCTCAATTAATGAAATTTATAATAAAAAAAGAGATGAACTATCACACTCCTTAAGAAACCTAAACGAAGGTATTGCAGCTACACAAATATCTGTAAATGCACTAGGGAAACAGCAAGAAAACCTAAACCATATTGGAAGTGCTTTAATTAAACTAGAAAATAGTGGTGATTATGAAAATAAAAGATTTGAAACAGCACAAGAGATTTCAGATCAATTAAATGAATATAATAAAGAAGCTGATAACGCTAGATATAATAAAAAATTACTTTTAGATGACCAATATGGTGATGAAATAATTAATGTAGTAACTCAATCAAAAAATTACCAAATAAATGGTGTAAATACAAAAGCAATATCACAAGATTTGGTTACTAGTTTACAATCTAATAGTCTATCTTCAAGCGAAGATGTAACTAGTGCATTAGGAAATGTAGATGAAGCACTAAAAAAGAGTCGAACTTTTTCAGAAGATTTCTCACAAATGAATAATGAAATGAAACAAGTTGCAAGGGGAACACTAAACGAACAAATAAATTTATTGAAAGATAACACAAGATTAAAAGATATGAATTTTGGTTCTGATTTTAGTGATTTTTCAAAAACTAATATTACAACACAGTTAGGTAATCTAGCTGCTTCTCAAGCACATATTATCCAAGAACAAACAAGTAAATTACTTGTTTGATTTTAAAGCATAATCAATAGCTACGCCCTCACGTAGACCATCATCAAAAACTATTGATTTGTCTTTATTTAAAATTTCATAAAATAGCTTATAAATAAATACTCCTGATTCTATAAAATCAGTTCTACCAGGACCCACTAGATTAAAAATTTCTTCTTGAGACAAAGACCTGAATTTATTTAAAAAAGATTCGATTTCTTCTAAATATAACTCAGTTCCATTTATCAAGTCCCTATTATAAGTTGCAAAAGTAAGTCCGAGTTTTACTGCGGCAATGGTTGTGGGAGTTCCAGCAGTTGCTACGAAGTTAAAATTTTTTAAATCTATATTCAAAGCAGTTATAAATTTGGCTATTTCACTTTTTCTTTTTTCAAGTTCAGAGATTATAGTTTCACTATTTTTATGTTTTTGAGCAAGGGTTACAATACCTATATCAAAACTTTTTGCAAAATGGCTATCTCCACTATTTATAATTAACTCAGTAGAACCACCGCCAATATCTATTAAAATAAAATGTTCAGACTCTTTTTTCTCTCTTTTTAATGCATACTTAATAGCCAAAAGAGTTAATCTAGCCTCTTCTTCGCCATCAATTATTTTAAAATCAAGTTTGCATTCATCTTTAAATCTTTTTAAAACTTCAGATGAATTTTTGGCCATTCTCATTGCTGCAGTTGTTACACAAATGGCATCTTCTGGATTATACTTTAGTTTTGCAATAGATCTTTTTACTGCATCAATTACCCTATCTTGAGCTTCATTTGATATTTTATTTGTATCAATAAGTCCATCAGCCATACCAACAACTTCTTGATATTCATCTATAATTTTATGATTTAAACCATCATAAAGTAAGGTTCTAAAAGAGTTAGAACCTAAATCTACTGATACTATATTTTTCATTAAGGGTGAGGAATTTGGATTTTTGAGTTAAGTAAAAAACCTATGATAATCATAAAAATTAAAACAAATGTTTCAGGTAAAACTCCTGTCAACCATACAAGATAAACAACAAAAAGTAAAATTGCACCTAAAGGTGTTGGTATACCCGTAAAGTACTTTTCTACCTCACCCTCTTGTGCATTGATATTAAACTTTATCAATCTTCTAAGTCCAGAGATTACGTAGTATATAAAAGTAAAAGCCACTACTATAGTATTTAACTCCAACTCTTTACCATCAATTATGGCAAAATATATAAACATACTAGGAACTACTACAAAAGATAAAAAATCAGCATAAGAATCTAATTGAATTCCAAACTCTGTAGATAGATTATATTTTCTTGCAATTTTTCCATCAACAATATCAAATGCTCCTGCAATCCAAGCAAAAAGTGCAGCACCAAAAAATTGGTCGTGGGTTATAAAATAAATAGCTAATATACCAGCACTTATATTCATAAATGTAGCTAAATTTGCTAGATTAAAATGATTGTGTTTATCAAATAAAAAACTCAATTTTTTCCTTTAAATTGTATATTGGTTTCTACCATTTTGTTTTGATTTATATAAATTTTCATCTGCCAATTTATATAATCTATTTGGAGAGGTATTTGAACCTGGTTCATAAATAATTGCACCAATTGATATTGTTACAAATTCATTTGCTTTACTTGTTTTATGTTCAATTTTCAAGTATTCAACTAATTTTATAATTGCCTTTAAACAATTTTCTAAAATCTCTTGGTCAACATCAAACAGTATTGCCCCAAACTCTTCTCCTCCAAGTCTAAATACATATTCATACTCTTTATTGAAATATTTCTTTAGTTCAGTTGCCACAGCTTTTAATGTCTTATCACCCATATCATGCCCATAGGTGTCATTATATTGCTTGAAAAAGTCTATATCAAACATTACAAAGGCTGTTTCCCATTTGTTGGCATTTGATACAGATGGAATACTATCAAATATTGTATCAAAATATCCTCTATTATATAATAGTGTCATAGAGTCAGTTATAGATTCTAATTTATATTTTTTATTTAATACCGTCAAATGATTATCTTTTTTAATAATACTGTATGTCAAATAAATAATTATTGCAAAAGAGAAAATTACCAAGGCAACTATATTATAAAAAAGTAATTTTTTCATTTGTTCATATCTATTTAAAAAATCAATTCTTTGATTTTTTGCATTATTAACTTCATACTCTATTAAAAAATTTATTTTTTGTATCATAATAGTGTATTTCATGGTATTTTTATCCATAAAAGAGACTTCTATATCTTCATTTATAGAATTAACAACTTTTCTCTCTTCATAAGTCTTATATGACTTAAAATAGTCATTCCAATCTTTTTCTATATTTTTCTGACTTTTTTTAATTGAACAAAGTTTTTCTTTATTTTGTAGACAAATTATCATATCTTTGTAGTTTGAAGATATGCTTTGCAGGTTTGTAACTGGAACAAAATTTCCAAAGTATATTTTATCTATGTGCTTTTTTAAATTCTCAATTTGAGAATTAAATATAAAACTAGCTGTAATAAGCATCATAATTATAGTGACTAACAATAATACTAATTTAAAACTAACTGAATCAAAAATACGTTTTTTCATTGTGATTATTATATTAAAATTATGATTAAATCTAGTGAAAAATTTTATTTGCTTTTTATTATAAAAACTAGTAAAATATAAAATAACGTTCGAAAGGACTTGAAATGGAAATAAATAGTAATCTAAATGCAATGAGATTGCAAGAAGTTAAGTTAAATGACTCAGCTAAAGATATTGCAAATCCTAAAAATTATGTAAATAATTCAGATTCAAAATCGCAAGAAGTAACACCTGACCTTATAGAAGCAATTACAGCACAAATACCTATTCCAATTGCTTATGAAGCAAATGGAACTAGTATTAAAGTACAAGATGAAGTTTTTGCATCACTTTTAAATATAAAAGCTTAATTTTATGGATAAAATAAAAGTTGTTTGCTCATCTTGTAATAGTGTAAACTCTATTCCTAAAAAAGACTCTTATAAAGTTGCCAACTGTGGTAGCTGTAAAGAATCATTACTAAATACTAAACCTCTTGATTTAGATGATTCAAATTTTGATATTCAAATTGTGAATTCTGACATACCTGTACTTGTAGATTTTTGGGCACCTTGGTGTGGGCCTTGTAAAATGTTTGCACCCATATTTAATGAAGCTAGTTCAAGATATCCATTAAAAGTGAAATTTGCAAAAGTAAATACTGAAGTTGAACAAAACTTAGGAAGTAAGTATCAAATAAAATCAATCCCTACTTTAGTTGTATACAAAGCAGGAGTTGAGCTAGAGAGAGTATCCGGGGCTTTAGACCCAACAAAGCTTGGAATACTAATTAATAAGTATATTTAGTCTAATAACTCTTTATCAAAAAATGTAGAAGTTTGAATATTTTTAAATGCTGCTTTCATTGAAACAAACATTTGAGGGTTTTCCTCTTCCATTTTTTCTAATAACTCTTTAGTTGATGCTCTTGCATGAGGCATTTTTATATCAAATCTCATTGCAGGACAAGCTTCATCACCAATTACACTTATCTCATTTGTTTGGGCAAAAGCTCTTAATTGTCTCTCTCTACAAAAAATAAGAGGTCTAATTACTTCTAATCCATTTTCTGCTTTATAACGTGGTGGCATAGAACGAAGTGCACCATTATATAAGAAGTTCATAAAGAATGATTCCATTGCATCATCTAAATGATGCCCAAGGGCTAATTTATTATAACCTTGTTCTTGTGCTGTTGAGTATAAGTACCCTCTTCTCATTCTAGAAAAAAATGAACAAAAAGATGAGTTCTTTCTTATTTTTTCTTTTGATAGTTCAAATATTTCTGTATCAATAATTTCATGCTCTATTCCATGTTTTTCACAATGTTTTGCTAAAAACTCAACTTGTTCACCCATTCCATAAGTAACAGTTACTGCTTTAAACTCAAAATTAAAAGGAGTAACTCTTTTTAGGTGATTTAATGCATGTATAAGTGTTGTAGAGTCTTTCCCCCCTGAAAAGCCAACAAGTACTCTATCACCCTCTTTTATTAAACCATACTCTGCATTTGTTCTTCCAACTACACTAGAAATTTTTTTACTTAATTCAACCAATTTTTCTTATCCTAAACTTTTTTCGCGATTATATCATAAATGATTGAAAAAATGAAATTTAAACAAGATTGAAATTATAATCATAATACTCAACTATTTTAGTTCTATTTTAGATTATATAAATATAATTTCAATAAAAAATAAAGAGAAAATAATGACAAACGAAGAAATTCAACAGTTTAAAGACAAAATTAGAGAAACTATAATGCCAATGGCAGAGAATATGAAAGATGAAGAGATAAAAGATTTAATTAAACATGTTGAAAAGGAAAATCCTGATTTACCAGAAGGCTTTTCAAATATGCTTTTTGAACAAATAACTATGATGAAAAAAAACTAAAATAGTTGATTTAAAACTCCCCTAATTATACTTTTATTTATTAGGGGTAATTGCCACACTAATATCTTCTACTATTGAGATATCAATTTTACCCTGCTTTGCCAAATCTTTTAGTATATCAAGACTTTCTTGATGTGAATAAGCTTTTCTATAAACCTTATTTATCCTTAATGAGTCATAAATAACTAAAATAGCTAATAACCTATCTTTCAAGCTTAGATCTTTAGCTGCTAAACTATAGGGATATCCACTTTTATCAACTCTTTCTTGTACTTTAATTGCCCATGAATTAATATCACTAAATCCTATAATATTACTTAATACTTTATTTGTATAATAAGGATATGCTTTAATCTCTTCGTACTCAAATTCATCTAAAGCAGAATTTTTATCAATAATTGAAGAAGAGATACATATCTTTCCTATTTTACAAAGAGATGCAGCAATTAATAATGTAAATTTATCTTTATGCTCAAACTTATAAAAATCAGACATCTGTTCAACGTAAGATAAGAGATGAGAGTCACTGTTATTAATAAAATATAAATCTGAACAGATTTTTAAAACCTCTTCAAATTTTAAAGTGAGAGTAAAATCATATAGATTACCAAATATAAAATATAATATCTCATTTTCATTTTGTAAATCAAGCCAGAAACTACACTTCTGTGATATTTCTAAAAAAATATCTGTTATTTTTTTAGAAAAAAGTTCATTCTCACTACTTTTTACAAAATTTATAAGCTCAGTTCTTTCTTTTGTGTTAATACTTGACAAATTAAATCTATTTTCAAGGGCAATTGCAAAAGATAAAATTTGAGAAAAAAGTGGCGTCTTATCCCCTTTTAAACCATATAATCCGCTACCATCAAAATACTCACTTTGATATTTTAAGATATTTTTATTTTCTAATAAAAAAGGGAAACTCTTAGAAATATCATTTGATGATTCACAATACTCTTTTGATAGATTAGAACAGTTGAATAAACCTATAGAATGCAACAAACTATAAGAGCATAAATCACTCATCTCCTGAGGAGTTAAGTTTAGTTGCCTACCTATGTTTAGGCTTAGGTAAGCAACTCTTTTTGAGTAGTTTATAGAAGTAGAGCATTTGTCTTTTCTAAGATAATCAATAGGTAAAGATAAAGCCAGTAAGAAATTATTTAAATTAAAACTAAGCTCTTTTTTCTTGTCCATAAATTCTATTCTTCTAAAAGATTAATTATAGCTTCTACTGAAGTATCAGTCATATCTAAATCTAAGTGAACACCATTTTTAACTTCTACTATTTTTACATCTAAACCTTTTTTAGATGCTAATTCATAAAAGTTTTTAGTAACTTTAGCAGGAGATATTTTATCTTTTTCTCCATATATTAATAAAAATTTTGTATCTTTACTTACCTCGTCAATTACATCCACAATTGATACTAGACCTGTAGCTTTATCCTCTTCATGGATATTATATCTACCGCCAACTAAAACGGCATTATTAATTAAATTTGGTTCAAAACCTGTCAGGGTTCCACCCATCATAGCACCAGCACTGTGTCCTATATAGGTTACTGTTTGGGCTTCAAATCTATACTTTAACTCTTTTACTAAGTCTGATAAAAAATGTATATATTCTTCTTTTGCTGCTAAATTTTTTACACCTTCATGTGCTAAAGCTGTAAAATTATTAGTTGATGAATTAGAATATCCAGGAAGTGCTACTGCAACTGTTGTAATATCCGTATTAAAAGATAGTATTTCAGCAAAAGGAGAGTATCTACCTAAAGTATTTGTTCCATCTGGCCAAGTACCATGAACTAAAATATTTAAATACCCTTCCCTATCACCTTTACTAGTAAAATATTGAATACACTCTCCACCTGCAAATAAAAAGTTCTCACCTTTTTCTAAACAATCTTCATGATTAATTTTTTCTGCTTGTACATTCAATGACACTAAAACCAATATTGTAATTATTAAAAATAATCTTTTCATGTTTAAACTCCTTTAAATTAATAAGCTATAACGCCTACATATCCTGCAAATTTTCGTTCGATTAAATCTACTATACCCGCTTGAACATATGAGACATCATCAATAAAATCATCTTCTGTCCATTTCATTGTTTCCATAGTGTTTCTACAACCTATAAACTCTACATCATACTCCATCAAAGAAACTATTCTTTTTAAAGTAGCTTTATCATAATCTTTTTTTAAAGCTCTCATTCCATTTCCATAGGTTACTACTACAACTTTTAATGTTTCAGCAGGATACTCTTTTAAGATATTATAAATTGAACTTAAATTATGATTTACCTTAGCTACCTCTGAATCATATAATTGAAATACAACTCTTCTTGGATTATCAAAAGTAGGCTTTGGATCACTAAACTCTGAACTAGAAAATCCCATAACTGTTAATAAAATAACTAAAATAAAACTCTTCATATTATTCCTTTATATAAACCTCAAAATCTTTTTTAATTGTACCATTTTTTAATATCTTACAATACAATCCTCTACAATCTTTTACTATTTTTGGTAATTGTTTATCAAAAATAGATAAATGATTACATATGGTGCATTTTTCAGTTATTTTTATTTCACTTTCCCCAATCACAAAGGTAGTTCCTATGTCAAAATCATGTGGGTTAAAATCAAATATAATATTTTCTCCTAAACTACCAAACTCCAAAGATATACCACTTTGCTTAGATTTTTCATAACTATTAAGTCCTAAAATCATAACTGTTTTATCCAAGTCTTTTTGTGCAAATTTATCATTTTGAATACCATAACCTTCAATTAGATTTAAAAAATCTGTTTTAGGTCTTGGCATAGAGCTTTGTGAGTCTTTTTTTGCACTAAATGTATCTAAAACTTTTCCTATGAATCTCATTTATTAATATTTTCCTTTAAAATTTGAATAAAATCATCTTTTACCCAAGCTCCTGGATATGTGTTTAAAAGTTCGTTTTTATTGGATACAAAGAAAAAAGTAGGTGTCATTCCATAAAAGCTCTTTTTTAAATTAAAAGGCAATTCAACACTATCTACATCAACTTCCAAAAAAATAAAGTTTTTATCAATCATAGTTTGTATATCTTCTAAATCTAAAACTTCTTTTTTCATCTTTTTACAAAAATAACATGTTTTTGAAGTAGCATATACAATAACTGTTTTATCTAGTTCTTTTGCCTCTTTTAAGATCTTATCTTCTTCATAACCATCTTCTAAAACTTTTATAGCTTTTGGATGTTCTAGTTCCCATTGTTTTTTATATTCCATAAAATAGTGTGCTAAATTATTAGCCTCTTCGTCACTTATTTTCATAGGCTCTTTTTTCTTATAATACTTTGTTATCATGGGGTCACAAACACTATTGTTTAAGTCAGGATTAGCTAAATAACTTTTTAGAAACTCTTCTATTTCTATAACTCTCATCTCAGGATCTTCGGGGTCACCTATCTTTTTAGAGCTATCCATTATTGCATAAGCTAACATATTTTCAGTAGGAGTATCCAAGTTATATAACATATTCTTCTTTTCAAAAAAATTTGTTTTTAAACTTGAAATAGAGATATAACTTCCATGGCAAGAAGAACATTTCTCATCAAATATCTTTTTACCCTCTTCATAATCTGCTAATAAACTTGAAGTAAATATAAATACAAAAAGTATCATAAACCTAAATAGCATCAATCTTCCTTGTTTCTTAATTTAAAATAGAGTTCATTAACTACATTTTAAATTGAGAAAAGTACAGGTAACTGTACTTTTTCAATTTTGAAGATTAGACAATCCCTGGATTACCTTTTATTCCAACAATATCTGGAGTATCAACTTTTAAGTTTTTAACATGTTTAATACTTTTTAGATATGTCTCAACAGTCTCCCAAACTGGCTCCCCTGGTGATTTTGAACCAACAGTAGACCAACCTGCAACTTGATACTCTTTACTTGCATGAAGTTTTTCTCCATTTCTAGTAAGTGTTATATCTGAAATTCTATCACCTATTTTAGCAGTAGGATTAATTCTATAAGAAATTCCACCAGTTCTTACCATATCTCCACCTTGTTGATAAAATGGATCTGGATTAAACAAGTTGTCGGCAACATCTTCTAAAATAGCTTTAATTCCTTCTCCTGTAATACCTCTTCTATAAGTTTCAGGATAAGTCATAGCTGTTTGTGTTGTTAAATCATCAAATGTAATAGCTTGACCAGGCATAACAGATGTTCCCCATCTAAATCCTGGAGATAAAGAAATCTCTGCATCTTTTACATCAACTAAAGCATCACAAATAATTTGATCCCAAGAACCATTAAAGTTTCCTCTTCTAAATAGAGTTTCATCAGTAGTTGCTATCTCTCTTGTTAACTCTTTTTTAAATGGTGCTCTTACATCTTCGATATATTTTTTCATCTCTTTATCTTCTGGAATTAGATCAGAAAAAATTGGCAATAAAGTAAATTTGAAATCTTTTATTTTTCCATTTTGAATATCTAAATCAAGTACATTTAAAAACTTACCATTACTTCCTGCATTACAAACATAAGTAACACCCTCTTCATTTTTAATAGGAACAGCTTCTGGAACACCATCATGAGTATGTCCACCCATTATGAAGTCTATACCTGTACAAACCTCTGCCATCTTTTTATCTGTGTCAAAACCATTGTGAGATAATACAACAACAGCATCAGGTTTTTCACTCTCTCTTATTTCATCAACTAAATCTTGCATTCCGTCATCATTAATTGAAAAACTCCAATCAGGAATAAATCTTTGAGGGTTTGCAATTGTTGTATAAGGAAAAGCTTGACCGATAATTGCGATTCTTGAACCATTTACTTCTTTTATAGTATATGGTTTAAAAGCATGCCCTGTATCCTCATCATAAGCTTCTACATTACCTTCAAATAATGAAGCTTCTTTAACTTTTACATTTTGAGCAAGGAATTCAGCATTTAATAGTTTTACATTTTCTAAAACTTCTTCGGCTCTATAAGTAAACTCCCAATGTCCAACAGCAACATCAACTCCAAGTAAATTCATGGCACCAACCATATCTTTACCTCTTGTTTGAAGTGCTGTCCAAGATCCTTGCCACGTATCACCACCATCTAATAAAAGTGTTTTTTCTGCACCAAAACTATTTTTTAAAAAGTCAACAACAGTTTTAATTTGAGCAAAACCACCAGTTCTACCCATAGCTTTTGCATGTTTCTCAAAATTAACACATGTATATGCATACTCAAGTCTTGGATTGCCTTTTAACCCATAATACTCTAAAAAGTTTTCACCCACGATATGTGGTGGTTTACCATAATTTCCAAAGAAACCTAAATTTACACTTGGCTCTCTGAAATATACAGGTAATAGCTGTGCGTGACAATCCGTCATATGCATAAGTCTTGCATTACCAAAAGGTTTTAGTTTATAGTAATCTTCCAACTTATTAGTATTTGTCATTCTTGTATGTGAATTAGCAAAAACTGGCGCAGCACCAAGTACTGCCATCATATATACGAATTCTCTTCTACTAAGTTTACTCATTTTAAATAACCTTTAAAATATTTATTATTTACCCGAACCAACTACAGTAAATCCTAAAGATGTCCATGCTTGCATTCCACCTCTATAGTATTTAATTTTTTCTGTTGGGTAACCCATTTTTAATAATGCAAATTTTGCATTTTTAACCATACCAGGAGTTTGTCCACACCAATATCCATTACAGTATAAAGCTAATGTTTTTGCTTCAGAAAAATCTAAAGTTCCATCTTCTTTTTGAACAACTCCCATCTCATCTTCCATCATTTCAATAGCTGTTGCTTTTTCATTAAAGTTTGTAAAAGGAACATTTATAGCCCCTGGAATTCTCAATTTTGCATACCATCCTGGCTTTCTTGAATCTATAACTGCAATTGTGTCATCAGTTTGAGCTTTTTTCATTAACTCTATAAACTCTAACTCACCAACAGTTTCAACACCTTCAGCTATTATCATAGGTTGAGAAACCCCTCTATTTGTTGTTTCATAAAGTGGTGAAATTTTATTTCCTGCAGTTTGATTTCTCATTAAAGTAAATTTTTCACCATTTAGATTCATCTCAATAGATTTTACACCTTTAGAAATTGGAACAAATTTAGTAGTCCCCTCAGCTAAACTTGAACTTGCACAAATTCCTGAAATCAGCGCAGCTATTGCTATTTTTTTTAACATTGTCATACTATACCCCTTTTAGTTTTCTTGTCATTGTTTTTTATTTTTGGATGAAATAATGCGTAAAAAAAGCCAAGGCTAACCTTGACTTTAGTTTTTGTTAATTAATATTTTAAACCATCACCTGGAACAGCATCTCTCCAAGATGATTTTGCTTCGTCAGCTTGTATTAAAGCAACTACTGCAAATCTACAAGCTCTCACTGCTGCAAAATTAGTATCTAATTTAGTTTTTGAAGTTTTACCTTTAAAGTCATTTGGATTAACTTCTTTAGCTCCTGTTTTAATTGCTTCTTCAACTGATGCAATTAAATCACTATTGTTAACACCTAATCTTCTAAATTCTAAACCTTTTGCTTGTGCAACTGTATTGTATGTTTTAGCAGTTTCAATTACACTTTTAATTCCACTTTTTTCAACACTACAAACTGTATTTAAATCCAATTTTGTAGCACTTGCAATACTTGGTTCAGATGTACATCCACTTATAATTGCCGCTAAACCTATAGTTGCGATTAATGTTGTTAATTTTTTCATAGTTATTACCCTCTACTTTCTAATATCTGGACCATCTATTTTCATACCATTAGACATATAGGCCATGAAGAATAGTAACTCTTTCATCTCATTACTTGTATCTTTTGGAGGAACTTGTCCTTCATCTTTAATACATCCAGACATTCTTCTCTCTAAAGTTCCTAAACCTTTCCATTTCAATCTGAAAACAGGAAAGTGAGTTGTTTGACCAAGAAGTTGAGATAGTTTTTCATTTCTAACTCTTAAACCTGCACCATAAACATGACATTCTGCACAATTAAGCTTTAAATAACCTCTTTGTGTATAGTAATACTCTTTCCCTCTTTCATATGCATCAGCTGCTGCTTGTGAATCAATTTTTACATCTACAACTTTTTCTGCTTCTTGTGCTGAAAATGCCATATATCCTTGAAGTTTAGCCATATCACCTTTTTTTGTATTCCATGCTTTTTCACCATTTGATGTTAAACACTCATTAACAGCTTGTGTTAAAGATACAACTTCGTTTCTAGCTTTGTCAAAGTAAGGATAGTTAGCAGCTGCTTCTGGCGTTTCAAAACATGTAGCAAATGATTTACCATTTGTAAATGTAGTATTCCATAATGCTTCACCAGCATCTATACTATCTTCATATGGAGGCATCTCTTTAATATCTTCATATTGTCCTCTACCATCAATATTATAAGCATAGTTACCTTTTGAAAAATCTTCAAATTTAAGACCCTTTGCAATACTATTTTCCAGCTCTTCATCAGTTGAATATGGGAAAAAAGTACCTCTGTTTTTTAAAGGATCTTCGAATTTAGCTTCAAAATATTTTACTAATTCTACTCTATCTTTCTCAGCAGTTGCTGCATAGTCTGTAGCGTTTAAAGTACTATTTAAAGCGCCAACAGTTAAAGCAAGTAAAGCTGTAGTTTTTGCAATTTTCAATAACATTTATATCTCCTTGTCATTTTATTTAATTACTAAATTTAGTAATTAATTATTTAATCGTAACCGTGTCAGATTGCGTTTTACCTTTTAAATCAACCCAAGTAAAAGTTAAATCATCTCCTGATTTTCCTTTAAATTTAAATTTAACATATGGATTTTTAGATAAAAATTGACTAGTTGATACTTCATATACAACTTCACCATTTGATGTCACTTTAATATTAGTAATAAAGTTAACCTCTTTTTTAGCTCTTTTTGCTTCTTGGTAACTTAACATTGCATGTTTAGCCATAGCCTTAACTGTAACTATACCTTTTTTTTCTTTTGCTTTAATTCTTGTTTTAGCCATTTTAATTCCTTTATATTTTCTCTATATTTTTTTATATTTTAATATTGTTTGTGTAGTTGGAATTAAATCAACCACCACATCCACCAATAGTAACTTTTACTTCTTTAGAAGCAGAATATAATTTACCATCAGCTTCAACTACTGCTGTAACTTTTCCTGTTTTTGCTAGTTTAATTCTGAAAGAATAATCAATAATTCCACCTTTTGGAACAGTAAATACAGCTACTGTAGCTTCTGGATTTGCATCTTGAAATATTGCTACTTTAGAACCAGCTAACTTAGAAGATACAGTTATTGGAATAACGGCACCATTTTCTGCAATATCTGGTGCTTTTATTTTTACTTTTGATTCACTAGTTGTTGCTGTACCAAAAAGTTCTGTCATTGCTTCATCAACTTTTGTTGCAGTCCATGCTTTTGGTTTTGTTTCTCTAAAATCAATTGCACTCAATGCTGTTGGTGCTAGTGAAGCTGCTGCAACTGCACCTAAACCTAAACTTAAAAAATTTCTTCTATTCATTTTATTTCCTTTTTAAAAATATTACTTAACTGTTTTTAAATAAGCAACTACTGCTTTTATTTGACTATCACTTAACCATCCTGACTTACCAAATGATGGCATTGAAGTATTTGTAATACCTCTTGCACTATAAATATCAAAAACCGTATCATAAAGTGTTTGTTCATCCCAATAAGTAAGACCTGATAGTTTTGGGCCCATACTTCCTGGTCCATTAATTTCTTTGCCATTAACAGCATGACATGCTAAACAGTTTCCTAAGTTCTTAGTGTTAAAAATCTTTTCACCTTGGGCTACTAAATCAGCATTAGCTAATGCACTTGAAGCAAGTACACCAGTAACTGCCGATGCCATTAATAAATTTCTAATCAATTTCATCTATTCTCCTTTTATTTGCTTGAGTTAATCATATAGTCTACAATTTGTTTAAACTCTTCATCAGATAAAACAGTACCACCCTTTGGAGGCATAGCATTTATTCCATTGATAGCGTTTTCATAAACTGTGTCTATCCCCTTACTCATAACTTCTGTCCAAGCACCTTTATCTCCAATCACAGGAGCACCAATGGCTTTGTTTGAGTGACATGCTGAACAATACGTATCATAATTTCCTGAAACAACTGGGTCTTCACCAGAGTTTTCACTTGCAGGTTCTTTCCAACTTCTTTCAGCTGTAATTGGTTGATTGGCATTTGGTGCTAAGTCAACCTTTATTCTCATCAAAAGTTCCTTAACATCACCTTTAATACAATCATTCATACATCTTGTACCAGTACCGTAAATTTTAGGGTTAGATAAAAGTTCTGTCATGTTTTTTACACCTTGTTGAGGGTCTTTAGTATTAACCTCAGGGTAAAATCCATCCACATTTGGCATAACAATTTTATTAAAGTTTTCTTTACTTAAAACAAAATCTTCATCTATAACTTCTCCATCTACTTCAATTTCATTAACAGAAAGTAAAAAAGCTGTAATAGCATAAACTTCACTGTTTGTTAAAGTTTTAGGTGCAGTAAATGGCATAGAGTCTTGAATATACCAAAAAAGTGTACTAGCATATGGCCAGTAAGAGCCAACAGTTTTTAATGCAACACTTGCATTTGGTGATTTATCTGCAGGATTAAGTCTTTGAATAACTAAATCAGCTGTTTTACCACCTGAAAGTGTAGGATAACCTTTTCCACCAGCACCAAATTCACCATGACACATACCACAGTTTTTGTCATAAAGTTCTTCACCCCACTCAGCAGAACCTTTTGCAATTTTTGGTTTTCCATCTTCCATAACTGGTTTACCATGTTTTGTATCATATTTTGGAAGATCTTTTAAATCTGGCTTTACATCTATATTCCAAATATTAATTTCATTTTTAGTAGCTTCTCTACCATTGTTATATTTAACATCTTGTGTGTTTACATGATAAGGACCATATTTACCATCTTTAGTTGGATATTTTACAGCACCATCAACTGATACACCATTTGCTAATAAAGAAGAGGCAAATAATGAAGTAACTCCCAAGGTAAGAAGAGTTGTTTTAAGCTTTTTTGTTGTGTTTTCTAATTTGAACATTATTACACTCTCCTTTACTATTAATTTCCCAAGTTACAATTGCATTTCTATGATAAATTGATTCAACACCAACAGCACTTGTCTCTTCATCAATTGTTGGTTGAATATTTCCAAAGTCATCTCTTGATCTACTAGCTAATAGAAGTGGCTTGCCATCCCATTTAATTACATAAGAAAATCTTGTCCATGATTTTGGAAGAACTAAACCTTTTAGGCTAGCTTCAACCCAATTATCACCACCATCAAGTGAAACATCAACACCAGTTATAGTTCCATGTCCAGACCAAGCAAGACCTTCAATTTCTACCATATCACCTTTTTTTAAGTGAGTCCAAGGCTTTTCAGGACATGGACTAGTAATTACTGAGTTAACTTCATTTACCCAGAAAAATCTAATTGCTTTTCCACCAGGTTGAACCATAGTATATTTAGATGTTTCTTCTTTTGAATGCCATGGCGTATCTGAGAATTCTAATCTTTTTAACCATTTAGTATTTAAGTTACCTTCCCATCCTGGCACAACTAATCTTACAGGATAACCTTGCTCTGCTCTTAAAGCTTCACCGTTTTGTCCCCAAACAACCATAATATCATCTAATGCTTTCTCAACAGGAATTGATCTAGGGTTTGATGCATTATCACTACCTTCTGCTAGCATCCATACTGCGTCTTTTTCTAAACCAATATCATCAAGAATTGTTTTTAACATTACTCCCGTCCATTGAGCAGCACTCATAAGACCCTTCATAAATTGTAACGAGTTAAATTGTGGACCTCTCCATTCAGGAGCACCATTTGCAGGACACTCAATAAAATAAGTTCTTGTTTCACTAGGATATCTTTTTAAATCCTCTAAAGTTAAAACAATTTCTTTTTTAACTTTACCATGAATCATTAATCTCCACTCTTTTGGATCAACATGAGCTGTACCTCCATGATCTCTTACAAAAAACAGACCATTTGGTGTTATGATTCCCTCTGATTCATGAATTGGACACATTGAAACAGATGCATAATAATCCCCTGATGAAAACAATGAATGTGTTCTTCTTATATTATTATGTTCATATGGTGAAGGTAATCCATATAAATTTTTATCTACAGGATCCCCTAATTTTTGTCCCCATGGCGCATCATTCATAATTGCTGGATCATCAGCTTTAACTTTAACAGGTGCCAAAACATTTGCTGCGGCTATTGCACCAGCAGAATAGATAGCAGTTTTTTTGAAAAAACTTCTTCTACTAAGTTTTTCTTCTTGAGTAGAAGTTTCGTTTTCTTTCAAACTGTTAGTCTTACTTGTCATTTATCCTCCTCATGATAATTGAACAAGTATAAATAAAAATTATAAAATAACTAGAAATTATTTTTAAAATTACTTATACTTATAGATATTATAAACAGCCATTATATAACTATAAATTATATAATCGTTAGGATATTATTGCCATATTTTTGACCTAAGTCAATTATTTTTTGCTATTTTTATAAAAAAATGTAATATGCTATGTTAATGCTATTTAAGGGGAACAAAACATTAATTTTTGACCTTATAAAGTTACTTTTTTTATTGATTATGTTAATATTTATTTTAATTTTATGGAGGAAAAAATGAGAAATTTTATAAATTATGAAGATTCTTTAAACATATTAAATAATTTTATTTTAAAAGGAAAAATAAAGGAAAAGATTTTTTTAACTAATGCAATTGGTAGAACTCTTGCAAATGATGTAATTGCAAGTGAAAACTCACCTGCTTTTGTTACTTCTGGAATGGATGGATATGCTATTAAGTTTGAAGATCAAAAATTAGGTACTTTAAAAATCATAGATAAAAATCCTGCAGGAAGTGTTGTTGAATCAAAAGTTGAAAAGGGTGTTTGTATAAAAACATTTACAGGATCTTTGATGCCTGAAGGTTCAGATACACTTATTCCTATAGAGAATGTAGAAGTTATTGGTGATTCAATAAAGATTACACAAGAAGTACCACAGGGCTTTGCAGTAAGGGATGTGGGAGAAAACTATAAAGAAAATGAAGTTCTAATAAAAAAAGGTACAACAATAGGATTTGCAGAAATAGGTGTTATGGCATCACTTAATATTGCCCAAGCAACTGTTTATTCAAAAGTAGTTGTAAGTATTGCAAGTACAGGAAGTGAAATTCTGGATATTGGAGAGACACAAACTAATAAAGCACAAATTAGAAGTTCAAATCATCTCACTGTTGAAGCTTTAGCAAAAAAAGCTGGAGCAAAGACAATTCAAATGGGTGTTATCAAAGATGATATGGATTCAATTACACAAATGATGAAAATAGCCTTAGAAAACTCAGATATTGTTGTTACAACTGGTGGTGTTTCTAAAGGTGATTATGATTTTGTACAGGATGTAGTTAAAAAAGAGCTTGGTGCTGAAGTTTTATTTCATGGAGTTAGTATAAAACCTGGTAATCCTATATTAGTTGCTAAAAAGGAAAATAAACTTATTATTTCCTTGCCAGGCTTTGCTTATAGCTCAACAGTATGTGCCATATTATATCTTTTACCAATGATTTATAAACTAGAAGGCTCAAATAAAAAGCTTCCTATTGTAAAAGCTAGAATAAATGAAGATTTTCCAATGAAAATGCCAAAAACTGTATTCACAGCTTGTAATGTAAGGTATGAAAATGCAGAATATAAAATAGACTTTGAAGGAAAAAGAAAAGGAACCAGTGCCATATTAACAAATATGCTTGGTAGCCCTGCTCTACTTATACAAAAGAAAGATAGTGCTGATATAAAAGCTGGTGAACTAGTTGATATACTATTACTAAATGATTTATAATGTTTGAAAGTATTATTATAGTACTTATGGGAATACTATTTTTAATAGTACTTCCTATAATGTCAACAATTAAGTATTGGAACTATAAACCTTATATGAAATATGCACTTTCACTTATATGGATATCATATGTTGTGATATTTTATGAAATCTTTTTTCCAAGGGATAGTTATTATATCAATAATCTAAAAAACTATTCAGGTATAGAGTTTAATAAAAATGTACAAATCACAAGTAGTTATACCTCATTTTTAAATATAAAAGGGGAATATTACTCTTGTGCAATCTTTGAAGTCTCAAGAGAAGATAAGAAGCTTTTAAATACTATAAAAGAACAAAGCAATGCTGTTTTAGTAGATAATCAAAATATTTGTGGAAAAAACATAAACCAAATATTTAATAAAAATAATTTAGTTACATTTAAAACAACTGATGAAAAAAACTACAAACAGTGGGGATTTTTAGAAAATAGTAATAAAGTTTTTATTTATCAAAAATATTTTGGGATGACAAATAAGTAAATCTATTTTAACTCAACTAGTGCTTCTACTAAAGAAGCACTAATTATTGAAGTTATAAACTTCATCGTACCACTCCAACCAATATCTTCTATCAAATCATCTACTTTTTCATAGTTTTCTTCAATAGTAGGGGCTGAATTTACTAGATTTAGTATTAAATTAAATATATCATTTTCATTTATTTTACATAGTTCCAAAATATTTGCCTGAACTATTAGATTTCCGTAACCGTTATTATTATCTGGGCTAGTAAAATTTTCTACTAGATTACCAAAGATATGAAGTGTTCTTCTTAGTCCACTTTTAATAAGTTCCATTTTAAAGCATAAATCAACTTTTGACTGATAAGACATAACTGGTAGTTCTGCTACTTGAGATACTTGTGCTAATCTATGTTTTAAAAGTTCATCTAAAATCTCTTCTATAATAGATACCGATATTATTATGGTATCTTTATCACTTTTATTATTTACTTTTTGGGTGTATATTCTAATATTTTGTGAAAATCGTGTATTTATATCTAAATTTTTATCTAAAATCATATCTTCTCAGTTCGAACAACATGTTGCACCTTTTTTAGGAAACTTCATTCTATACAGATGATAAATAATAAGTATCAACATAGCCAATGAAGCAAGAGATTTAAATATATTTGACTCATCCATATCATGTGAGATAGATAAGATTTCAAGATTTTGAAAAGATAAATCAAAAATAAAACCAAAGATAAGTGCCATGATAGAAATAACTGACACATATATTATAAGTGAAGTTCTACCTAGCATCTTATATACAACACTCATAGTTACAGCACTTGTTGCAGGTCCTGCTGTTAAAAAGATAAATGCAGCCCCTGCACTCATTCCTTGAAGCATTAAAGCTGCTGCTATTGGCAGGGATGCAGTTGCACAAGTATATAAAGGAATAGCTACAATCAAAATCACAAAATACGTTAGTATTTGATTATCAAAAAGAAGTTTTGCATACTCTTGAGGCATAAAAGTTGTAAATACAGCTCCTAATATAAGCCCTATCAATAAAGACTTTGCCATATCAGCAAAAAGTGTACCATATCCATAACTTAATGCACTTTTTAAAGAAAAAGACTTTTTCTCTTTTACTATACTATCACAACAAGAACTAGAACTACAACATGACTCTTTATTTTCACTTGTTTGATTAACTTGTGGACTAAAGTTTGTATTTGCTGAAAAGTTAGTCTTTGGAGCAAAAGCTTGAAATGAAGGTTTTGCTTCAACTTTTTTTTCATCTTTTTCTATAAAGTTTTGTATTAAACCTACAACTATAGCAATAATTACTGAACTAATAACTCTAAAAACAGTAAAAATAAGTCCAAAAAAAGAAAAAGTAGCCAAGATAGAATCTACACCCGTAATAGGAGTAGAGATTAGGAAACTCTGAACAGAGCCCTTACTAGCACCCTCTTTTTTTAACCCTTGAGCTAAAGGAATAACAGAGCAGGAACAAACAGGTAAAGGTATTCCAAAAATAGTTGCCTTTATTACTGATGTCGTAGAATTTGTACCTAAGTGAGAAGATATGAAATCATCAGGAATCAATTGTTTTAAAATACCTGCTATGAAAAGGCCAAGCATTACATAGATACTCATAGCATCTAAAAGTTTTAAAAAGTTAAGTACAAATTCTAATATCAGTTCCATTTATTCGCCTAGTAATTTACTTTGGTCAATTGTCTTTTTGGCTTTTACACCCAACTCTTCAAATTCTTGAGCACGTCGTAGAAGATTTCCTCTTCCAACACTTAGTTTGTTGATAGCATCATCATATGACTTTTTAGTTCTATCTATATGCGTACCTATTTTTTCAATATCTTCTAAAAATGATGCAAACTTATCATATAAATCTGCAGCTTTCTTTGAGATTATTAAAGAGTTTTCATTTTGATGTTCATATCTCCATATATTTTCTATGGTTCTTAGTGTTACAAACAGAGTTGATGGAGATACAAGCATAATATTACTTTCAAAAGCTACTTTAAAAAGATTGCTATCTTTTGAGGCTGCAAGCATAAAAGCTCCCTCAATAGGTATAAAAAGTAATACAAAATCTAATGTCTTCAAACCACTTATTTCATCATAATTTTTAGAACTAAGTCCTTTTATATGAGCATAAATAGATTTTGCTAACTCTTTGGCATATCTTTCTTTATCTATCTCATTTTCACTCTCTATATAATTTGTATATGCAAGAAGTGATACCTTAGAGTCAATTATGACATCTTTTTCTTGAGGAAGGTGTACAATAACATCTGGTCGTAACCTTTTACCATCCTCATTTGTAAAGCTTCCTTGGGTTGAATACTCTATTCCTTCACGTAAACCTGTTTGCTCTAAAATTCTAGATAAAATCATCTCACCCCAATCACCTTGGGTCTTATTTTCACCTTTTAAAGCTTTTGTTAGATTTATTGCATCTTGTGAGATTTGATTGTTTAAATCTTTTAAGTTCTTTATCTCTGTAAGAAGAGTTACTCTTTGTTTAGTCTCATCATTGTAGATATCATTAACTCTTTTACCAAAACTATTTAATTGCTCTTTAAAAGGAGTTAAAACTTGATTTAGGTTTAGGGATGACTTTTTAGAGTTCTCTTCAAATAACCTATTTGCCAATGATTCAAATTCTAACTTCATCTGCTTTTTAGAATCTTCTAAAAGCTGAAGTTTTTCATCATAAGACTCTATTCTTAGTTTAAACTCACTATTCATTGACTTTTTAGACTCTTCATGTCTAATTTTTTCAAACTCTAATCTTTGTATTATCTCTTTTTGAATAGATTCTTTTTCAGAATTTAGAGTTGATAGTTTCTTTTCATATACTAATCTGACTAAAAAATATGTGATTAGTATAGAAATTAAAACTATAATAGCAAAGATTATTATTTGGTCATACATCTAAGTTAAACTCATCTCTCATAGCATCTTCCTTTTTAGCATGTACATCGAAACCAAGTTCTTTAAATCTCTCCACTAGTGGCGGGTGAGAATAGTAAAAAAAGACATACAAAGGATGAGATAAGGGAAATGATTTATTTTCATTTGCAAGTTTTAATAAAGCACTTACCAAATCCTCTTTTGATTGAAGGTTTGAGCCAAACTCATCAGCTGCATACTCATTATGTCTTGAAATTAAAGATATCAAAGGCATAAGGAAAAATGAAAGTATTGGTGAAAACATCAAAAATACAACAATAATTCCATATGGTTCATTTGAAATATTTAGTCCTAAAAAGATTTCATCACCTAAGTTTCCAAAGATAGCAAAAAATACAAACATAACAAGTCCCATGATTCCTATATTTTTTAGAATATCACCATTTTTAAAATGACCTAGTTCATGTCCTAAAACTGCTAAAAGTTCGTTGTGAGATAGTTTTTCCACTAAAGTATCAAATAAAACTACTCTTTTAGTACTTCCAAGTCCGCCAAAGTAAGCATTAAGTCTATTATCTCTTTTACTGGCATCCACAGAAAATACACCAGAACTTTTAAATCCTACTTCATTTAGAAGATTGTTGATTTTTCCTTCTAGTTCTTTATCCTTTAAAGGTTCAAACTTATCAAACATTTTATCTCTAATAACTGGATAAAGCATATTTATCAAAATAATCACAGCAAAGATAAAAACAAAGCCCCAAATCCACCACATAGGAAAAGCTTCAATTATAAATGAAATACCTGCAATAACTAAAGAACCAGCAACTAAAAATATAATTGCTGTTTTAATAGTATCCATAATATATAGTTTTGCTGTCATATTAGAAAAACCATACTTTTTATTTAACTTGAAAGTTGAGTACAGATCAAAAGGTAAACCTAAAATCCAATTTATGATTATAAATGCATCTATGAAAAGTATAGCTTTTAGCCATGATTCTTCAACCACTATAATTGAATCCAAAAATCCTAATCCAAATTTAATCCATAAAAAGAAGATAACAAAATCGTATAAAGTTGAAACAATTGAGATTCTCTCTTTTTCAATAGCATACTGGGCTGCTATTTCATATTTATCATTTGAAAGAATTACAGGAGATAATTTTTTTGCATTTTGGACAAAACCAACTTGCATAAAAGAGGTATAAATATTTACTACAAAATAAAAACAATATGCAATAACAAAAAGTTCTAACACTAAATATCCTTTTAAATTTTAGATATTTTATCTTTTTGAAACTTGCATAGTAGTAAAAATTTTATAGTAATTAATAATTTTTTTCCAAGCTCAAAAATATATCTTTTATTTTTTCAATTTCATTTTTTTCTGAGGTCATAAAAATAAGTTCATAGTTATCACTAAAAGACTCTTTTGTCCAGTTCGCTGTTCCAAAAACTGCAAGCTTCTTATCAAACAATGCAAGCTTTAAATGGTTTTTTTTGTCTAAAATCTTGTATTCAATACCACTTTTCTTAAAAAGTTTATTGATTTTATCACTTTTCTTAACTTTAGCTTTATCTAGATATAAGTTTATAATTACACCTCTTTTTGATGCTTTAGTTAAGCTTTTTATAAGCTTTTTATATGATAAATTATACATGGCAAGGTCTATAGAACTGTTTGCATTATCTATTAAAGATATGATTTTATCCCTTGATTTCTTTGCCTCTTTTGGTAAAAAATAAATTTCACTACTAGGATATACAGAGCTAAAAAAGAGTAAAAAGACTAATAAAATCTTAATCATTTTTAAAGACCTCAAACATATCATTTGGTATTTTTGATGGCTTACCATTTTTTAAAAAAGCCACTTTTACTTTCATAGAAAAAAGTACTTTTTCACCTTTTAATATATCTTGTTTTAAAACTAATGATGCTGATTTTTTTTCAATAAGTGTAGTTTCTATAAAAAGTTCATCTCCAAAAACAGCTGGACTTATATAGTCTGCTTCAAGTGATTTTACTACAAAAAACTCATCAGTTTTATGTGGAGATAATCCCTTTTGAAAAAACAACTCGCTTCTAGCTCTTTCACAAAAGTTTAAATAATTGGAGTGATAAACAACTCCACCACAATCTGTATCTTCATAATATACTCTGATTCTCAAGATAATATCCCTTATTTTGGTATTTATAGATTTTTTAAAATGTTAGATTCTCCAAAAACATGACTAAATTGAGATGAACATCCAACCATTTTTATTAAGTTTACTAAAGTTTAATTCTTGATAAATTTCTCTTAAATCATCATTATCAGGTAAAAGTACAATATACTTTAATCCTACCTTTTCTTGAATCTCTTTAGCAATTGAAATTGATAATTCAATTAAATATTCTGATGCTTTAACATCGTCTAATTCTTCAATAACTCTACCACGATAATTTTTATCGACAAGTAAAAAGTCAATTTGAAGTGAGGGAAACTCTTCAATAGCTGTTACAGACAAAGAAACTAGTCCTATTTCTTTATCATCAATACACAGTACGTATAAAACAGATTTAGATTTTTCAACTCTTTTACAAATGTCCTCAATAAAGAGTTTTTCCCTATTCTTTTGTTCAAATGAATCTGAAAGTTCTATTGATGAAATTATTTTTTGAGATAATAGATAAGGATAGTCTTGATTATGGTGTTTTTTTATCTTAACCAAATTAATTCTATACTATGTTATATTTTCGTGATGTAGCTTTTTGAATAAGTTTTTCATTAATAGGAGTACTAATTAATTTCTTTCTATCTTCTACAGAAAGCTTTTTAGGAGGAACAATAGTAATAACTTTGTTGTTTTTTATTGCTAACGCCATTTATAAACCTTTTAATTTATTGTGAATTATATCACAAATTGAATATTTTTCCAACTTTGTCTATTTTTCTATGTCTAATTTCTTCATCTTCTTTTATAAATTTTGCATATACTTTCAAGGTTACTGTTACTATTTTAAAGGACTGGTTAATGTTATTTATTAGCTAAAATTAAATTTTAATTTAGTATCGATATTTGATATTTTTTTTAACTGCTTATGATACTATTGAAAAAAATGAATAAGAAGAAATATGAAAAATACAAATAATATTAAAAATAAAAAAATCAATACCCTTGAAGAGCTTGGAAAACTAGCTGATTACTCTTTTACCAATACTCTTGTTTGCGACCCTATGGCAAATAAAGATGGACAAAATTTTCATCCCAGAGAGGTTTACAACGGACATTATGTACCTGTGATTCCTACTCCTATAGAAAATCCCAAATATATTACCCATAGTAAAACTTTTTTTGAAGAACTGGGACTAGATGATTCTTTAGCACAATCTGATGATTTTATGAAGATGTTTAGTGGAGATACCTCTAGTGTTCCAAAACCATTACATAGTATTGGGTGGGCATGTGGATATGCTCTTTCAATTTATGGCACAGAATATTACCAACAATGTCCATTTCAAACGGGAAATGGCTATGGTGATGGTCGAGCTATATCTATACTTGAAGCTGTAATAAATGGCAAGCGTTGGGAAATGCAACTAAAAGGTGGTGGAAAAACGCCATATTGTCGTGGTGCAGATGGTCGTGCAGTTTTAAGATCTAGTATTAGAGAGTTTTTAGCCCAAGAACATATGTATGCACTAGGTATACCAACATCTCGTTCTTTGAGTTTATATACTTCAGAGAGTGAAACAGTAACTCGTCCCTGGTTTACACAAGGTTCTTACTCTAAAGACCCAGAAGTTATGATAGAAGAAGCTGTTGCTATATCTACTAGAGTTGCGCCATCATTTATTAGAGTTGGTCAGTTAGAGCTTTTTGCTAGACGTGCTAGAATAGATGAACATTCAAAAGCAAAAGATGAGCTAGAACAAATTGTACTGCATGCCATAAATAGAGAATACAAAGAACAAATAGACAATAACTTACATCTTGAAGAAAAAATTCTTTTATTTGCAAGCTTGTTTCGTGAACGTCTAACTTCTTTGGTAGCAAACTGGATAAGAGTAGGATATTGTCAAGGTAATTTCAATAGTGATAATACTGCTGTTGGAGGATTTACTTTAGATTATGGTCCATTTGGGTTTATTGATTTATTTGATCCCTCTTATCAACCATGGACTGGTGGAGGAAGACACTTCTCATTTTTTAATCAACCTGAGGCAGCCCGAAAAAACTTCAATATGTTTTGTAGTGCTTTAATGCCATTACTTGAGTCACACCCAAATGCTTTAGAAGAGTTGGCTACCATTAGAAATGATTTTGCAAAAGTTGTGGAAGAAAAGATACAAGATATGTGGGCTTCTAAACTTGGATTGAGTAAATTTGATGAAAACTTATTCAACTCTCTTATGTCACTTATGATTGAAACAACAGTAGACTATACGATGTTTTTCCGAGAACTATCATCTATTCCAGAAGATATTTCCAAACTAGAAAAAAGTTTTTATAAGGAATTAAAAGATGAAAACATCAAGAAAAAATGGACACAGTGGCTTAAGTCTTGGAATTTAAAGGTTAATGCAACTTCAAAAGAAATGAAGGCTATAAATCCCAAATATACTTTAAGAGAGTGGTTTTTAGTACCAGCTTATGAACAAGCTAAAAATGGTGATTATACTTTGATACATGAGTTACAAAATATAATGATAAACCCATATGATGAACAATCTAGTGATATAGAAAAAAAATACTACAGAAAAAAACCATTAGAGCTTTTTGATATAGCAGGAGTTTCCCATGTTAGTTGTTCATCTTGATTTTTTCTATTTATATAATTAAAACCTAAGTATGTTAAAATAAATATTTAAAACTATATATATTTCAAGGTGTTTATGTGTCAATTTTTGCTTTACAATCTTTAGCTGGTGGTTTTCTAGATGAAGATTTAGAACATTTTAATAAAAATTTTGATGATTGGTGTATTCAATTCGAAGAGTATGAAGACGCCATGGACATAATGCAAACCCTTGAGAATCAAGAAGGTATAGATATAGTTGAGATAACACCATTGAGTTATCCAAAGTATTTTTTCAGATCTTTACAAGGTACCATCTATACAACACGCCAAATTGAAGATAAAATTATTTGTGTTGTAGAGCCACATATGGGTTCTAGTTTTAAAATTGCTGTATGTGATTTAAAAACAAAAAAAGTAAGACTATCAAAAACTTCTTACAAAAACATTCCAAGTGTTGAAAGCGCTTTTGCTAATTTTGGAGATTAATTTAAATTCAACTTTTTTATAAGTTCGGGCATAATATTCGCTATCTCATGAAATTTGTACTCTAAACTCTCCACTACTGCATTATATAGTTTATGATTTTTGTATTTATCATGCCATTTTGTTTCTTTATTTTCATAAAAATTATAGTATTCATATCTTAGTTTATATGCTTCTTTTAAAACTAATTTTTCTTTATTCAAGTTTGGTCTTCTATTTAGCTATCGTGATAGTGTTATCTTTTTCTATTATATAATTAATTTCATTTTTTTCTAATATTTTTAAAATTTCTTTTAGTTCTTCTAGTAGAGAGTCATTATTTACATCAAAATAATTTCTTATTTGGAAACAATGCTTTGTATAATTATATTTATAAATGTTGCAGTCGAGTAAAAGTAATATTTTTTCATCAAGCATGGAGAACTCCTTTTTTAGTCTGATTATATTTTAATAGAAAAAAAAGGAGAAATCAATAACTTTAGTCAAGAATTTAGCTATTTTTACACTTTTCTACTCTTATTATATTAAGAGCTTCAAAAACGATATCAATATTTTTTTCTATTGCCTCTGTAACTTCAAAGATTTCTTCATTTGAGGCACTTGAAGCATATAAATCAACTGTTTGTTGAACTAAACCATGAACCTCTTTGTGTGCTTCTTTTAAATGGCTCCATTCATTTGTTCTTGACATATCTGAATCTTCATTCTCATCAATCCATTTACCTAAATTACACTCATGGTGCGTTTTAACTGTAAAGTTATGACCTTTTTTACACTCACAAAAATTTGTATTTTTAAAGGTTAAATGGTCTGACTTTAATTTATTTACATCAAATATTAAATTTTCATCACATATTCTATTACTTGCACTCTTATCAAAACTTGTTCTGTTTACTGCATTTTGTAATTGAGAAGCAAGGTTTGATGTAAGTGATGACATTTCATTGATAGATGAAGCTAAAGATGCATTTTGTTGAGTAGCTTGGTCTAAAGAGTTTACCGTATCACTTATTTGAATCATAGCTTGTTCTTGTTCTTTTGATGCACTATTAACATCTTCAATAAGTCCAATTGTTGCAGTGATATTTTCATTTAGCTGATTATATCCTGTAATCATTTGATTTGATATCTCTTTACTCTCCCCTGCTTTTTGTGTTGCATCTTCTACTAAAGCTTTTATCTCTTTAGCTGCTTCTGCAGATCTTGAAGCTAAGTTTCTAACCTCTTGAGCAACTACGGCAAAGCCTTTTCCTGCTTCTCCAGCTGTCGCAGCTTCAACTGCTGCATTAAGTGAAAGAATATTTGTTTGGAAAGCTATTTGGTCAATAATTGAAATAGATTCATTAATAGCACTTACTTTTGAACTTAACTCTTCCATTGCACCAGCTGTTTTAAAGGCAAGTTGTTTACCATTCTCATTTGATTCACTTACATTTTTTGCATAAGAAGACATCTTTGTTGCTGTTTCACTACTACTTTGAATAGTTGATGATATCTCTTGTATAGCAGCCGCTGTCTCTTCAAGTGATGCAGCCTGTGTATTTGAAGAACTACTTAGTTTTTTTGATGCACCTGCTAGTTCAAATGCACTTGTAGTTAACTTATTATTTGCATTGTCTATTAAGCACAGAACTTCATTGATTGTTGATTGAGTAACTTTTATTCCACTAAAAATAGATGCAACAATACCAGTAACTTTTATATCAGGAAGCTTTGTATCATATTTAGCATTTGAAAGACTAATTAAAACATCTGAAAGCATTAATAAGTTTGTCTGAAAAACACCAATCATAGAATTTACTTCATTTACAAGTTGATTTACAGACTCAGAGTGACCTTTTTTAGTTACTCTATCGTTTAATAAGCCCTTATTAACTTTTTCTATTATTAATTTTGTCTCTTCAATTACTTCTATATCTTGTTTGTTACCTTTATCTAACTCTGCTAAATAACTATTAAAACTATTTACAACATCGCCAATTTCATCATTTGAATTTACTTCAATCTTTGTTGATTCTGTTGAGTTGTTATTAACTAAGTTGTCAATTGAGTTTTTTAGATTTTTTATTGGAGAAAGAACTGTATGTTTTAAGTTAAATAGACTTCCTAACATTGTTAGTAATAAAGAAATCAATAATAATACTAAAGCTTGCCAAATAATATCCGAAGCTTCATGAATAGAAACATTTACAACTTCATATTTTCTACCTACTAATCCAAAACCTAAAGTTTTATTTTCAAAATCTTTTATAGCAGTTGTTGTATAAAAGTACTTTGCAGTTTGAATATGACCCTCAGATACAAGTTTTTTAAGATCTATATTTTTAGCATCTTCAAAAAAGTCTTTATTTAAAAACTTTTGAGAGACAACATAGCCATTTAGTTTTTCTAGTTTTGAAGTATCTGCAATAGCTACTTTAGGATCCATCAATAAAATAAAAGCATCACCATTTTTATCAAACTCTTTTGCTACTGAATTAATACCTTGCATAAACTCTAAAGAACCTACATGCTCGTTATTAGCAAATACTGGTACAACTGAACGAATACTTAGTCCAGCCCTTCCTACTTCAAAAGTATTTACAACTTTTTGTTCTTTATTTACTTGAACAACACTATTCCTAAATGAAGACAAATCATCACCATGTTTATCCAGTTTCCAAGACCTTACAAATGATTTGTTATCTTTTGTATGTAAATGAATCTTTATATTTTTAAAAGGCGTTGATTCTTTCATTTTTTTAGATAATGTTGATAAAGCATTAATAGCCATATCTCTATTATTATCTAAAAGAGAGTTTTGAATCATTGAATCATTTGCAATAGATATTGCATTTGAAATACCAACATCAAGTTTTCCATTGATTTTTGTTTCAGAAGTTTGTTGTAGTTCTTCTTTTGTTTTACTCACAACTTCATTGACAATACTATTTTTCTTATTATTTAAAATAAAAAAACTAATAGCTAGCATAATAACTGTCAATGCTATTATCATAATAGAAAACTTTTTTGAAATCGTAAAATTACTCATACTTATTTACCTCTAAGAATATATTTTGGATTATTATACCTTCTTAAGAATAAATATAACTTATAATATTATCCCATTGGATATAAAATATCCTTTTGAATTTGTTTGATTTCTTCCAAGATTTCATTACTTAATCTTATATCTATTGCATCTAAAGAAGCATCTAACTGAGTCAAAATTCTAGCACCAATAATAGTAGAAGCGACAAAGTCATGCTGTTTTGACCAAGCAACAGCAAGTGTAACTGGGCTCATATCATACTTTTTAGCTAACTTCATATATCTAGCTGTAGCTTCCATTGTTTTGTCATTGACAAACCTATTAGCCATAGCTTGAACTCTTTTACTTTTGTTTTGTATATAAGAACTAAATCTAGCATCTTCTGGGTAAAATCCAGCATTATATTTTCCACTTAAAACTCCACCTGCTATGGGAGAGTATGGCAATAGTGAGATTTCTTCATTTTTACAAACAATACTAAGTTCATCTAAAAACCTTGGATTTAGAAGTGAAAAATTATTTTGGATAGATTCAAATCTAGCTAGTTTATTATATTTTGAAACTTCATTTGCTTTTGATAAACCATAAGCACTATCATTTGAAGTTCCTATGTATCTTACTTTTCCTTCTTTAACTAACTCATCAAAGGCTTTTAAACTCTCTTCAATAGGTACTATAGTATCTGGCCAATGCATTTGATAAAGGTCGATATAATCAGTTTGAAGTCTTTTTAAACTCCCCTCAACTGCTCTTTTAATATGAAAAGAATCAATTGCTGTCAAGCCATGACGGGTGGGAGGGACAAACCATCCAGAAGCTGCACCTGCAACTTTAGTAGCAAGAATTATTGACTCTCTTGGTTTTGTTTTTAGCCACTCTCCTACTATCTCTTCTGTTAGTCCACCTAAGTTTGCAGTTGGGGGTACGGGATAAATCTCTGCTGTATCATAGAAGTTAATACCTCTTTCATAAGCTTTATCCATGATTTTGAAAGCTTCTTCTTTTGAAGTAGTTGTCCCAAAAGTCATAGTTCCCAAACAAATATCAGTTACTCTTAGTCCTGTTTTTCCTATATATTTATAATTCATAGTAATACCTTTTAATATTTATAGGTTTATTATATTACCATTAGAATTACTATTCCATTATACATATCTCTTTTTTTACAATATGTTTCAAGGTATTATATGCAACTAGACCTACTACAACAGTCACACAAATAATAAAAAAATATGACAAATAAAAATAAATAAGCTCTTTAGTTATAGAGTAAACTAATAGTGTAGCTAAAGCCATAGAAGCCAAAGGAAATGTAAATGCCCACCATGATATAAAAAATTTTATTTTTAAGAAATTTTTATACATAAAAAAGAGCAGGAAGATAAAAAACAACCCTAGATTATATAAAATCATGGCAAAGATATCAAAATTAGTAGTCAACTTATAATAAGCCAAAAGTCCCACAGTAGGAGGAGCTATAAGTATAAAAAGTGTTGGTATAAACTTTTGTGCAAATTGATCATGAAAGATAATTCTATTTAATATAATTGAAAACATAATTATCCAAAAAAAGATTCCAATAGAGAAAAAATAGATAAGTACATTATTACTTAAAAAATCAATTCCACCAACTGGAATTATAAGATTTCCTACAATTGGAATAAACCAAGCGGGGTTGGAGTGTTGTATGTTTAAAGGCTTATTTATCCAAAAACTAAGAGTATAAAATGTAAAAAATAGATGTAATACTGTTCCTATTGTAAATAAGCTAAGTGAAACTTGAATATTTATAGGTTTAAATAGCATAGAAACAAGAATAAAAGATATAGATATAGCTGCAAAAAAGTTTATTCTTATGGGGTGAGAAAACTCTTCTTTTACTTCGTCATGGTATTTCATCATTTTTCTAAAGTAGGTAATTAAAATTATAAAAAAAATAATAATAGTAAAATATGAAAGTACTTCATAAAATATTTCATATATTCCTAATACTTCATGAGCTTTTCCATAAACTAAACTAAGTCCTGCTAAGCCCATAACAATAGCAAACATCATCACAGGAAAAAACTTCAACCTATTTGGAACTGACTTTATTCTTTCATTACCCATTTTTTGATACTCTTCTTTTGTAAAAGGATTATAAATGGCAAAGAAAAAAGAGATAGTAGATTTTAGAAATAAAAATATAACTTATACTCTTGAGGGAATAAAATATAAAGTACTATTTTTAAATAAAGCTAATATGAATGTGGAATTATCTTGTTTTGAGAAGGAGAAATTCACACAAAATAAAACCCTACCCTTTGCTCATCTACCAAAAGCTATCAAATCTTTAGTCAAACCAAATAACTAAATTAATTATAATCTTTGATTTATTAAAACATCATAAAAAGAAACATAAGATTTACTTATATCACAAGAATTAAAATTACCAACAAAATCTCTAATGATTCAAGAACTGTACCTAGTGCATCACCATTTAAAAAGCCAACATTTTTCTTTATAAATAGTGCAATAAAATATGAAAAAATAAAAGCAAATATCACAAGAGTAATAGCTTTTAAGCCAATAAGAAAAATATTTAATAAAGTAAAAATAATAAGCGCACTAAAAAAGATATTTGTACTAAGTGATTCTTTTAATTGGTTTACAAAAGTTGATTTAAATTCAAAGTTTTTAATCACAAACAGAAGCATCAATCTACTTATGATAATAATTGAAATAAACTCTAAAAGATAATCATTTAAAAATAGATATACAATAGCTGCGATTTTAAGAGTAAAAAAAGCAAAAGCATATAAAACACCCATAGCCCCAATTGTCGGCTCTTTTATCACTTCATAGGCATCTTTCCCACTATGTTTTGCATATATCGCATCAACTACGTCTATGATAGCTTCTGTATGGATAAAACCATAAAGAATCATATAAAATACAGCACAAATAAGCGCCCCAAACCAAGATAGATCATCTAAAAAATAATATAAACTAAGAGTAATAACCCCAAGTATCAAACCAAGTAAAGGAAGTGAAAAAAGCATAAAAGATAGAATCTCTTTTTTCGATAAGTCATCTTTTTCTTTAAATCTTACGGGAAGTATTGTAAAGTAGCTAAGAGCAAATTTAAACCCTAAAATAAAATTATTCATTTATATTTTCCAATATTTTATTTACATCCAGTCTTTCTTTCATATTAGAAATAAAGCTATCTATTGTCTTTTTTTTGTATGCTTTAAAATCAAACTCTTTGTACTCACTATTTATTGCTTTAAATAGTTTTGTTCTGATATTGTCATTATCAAAAATAGCATGGATGAAAGTACCTTTAATATTCTCTGTTTCATATGATATTTGATGTTTTTTAGAAACTCCATGATGTATCTCAAATCCTTCAATCTCACATTCAAAGATATTATAAGTAGCTTTTTTAAGAACTTTATCTTTTTCAAAAACTATTGTCTCATCTATAAAACCAAATCCCTCTTCCACACATGCTATACTATTTTCTAAGGCAAATTTGTCATCAAGTGAATTAAACATCATCTCATAACCACCACAAAGCCCTAAAATAGTTTTTTCATACTCTTTTACTCTTTTGAACAAACCATTTGATTTAAGCCACTGCAGGTCTTTTATCACTAGTTTGGAACCAGGCAAGATTATCAGGTCAAACTTATCAAGTGAGATATTGTTTTCTATAAACTCTAAGTTTATATTACTATCAGCAATCAAAGGCTCAAAATCGTTGTAATTACTCATATAAGGATATGAAATAACCCCTACTCTTATAACGCTATCTTTTGAGTTTTGGGCATAGTTTTTCAAACTTTGAGAATCTTCAAATCCTAGATTAAAAGGTATATAAGGAAGTACTCCAAGAACTGGTATCTTAAAATCATTTTCTATGATTTTTATACCCTCATCAAAAAGACTCAAATCCCCACGAAACTTATTTACAATCACACCAATAACGTTTTTTTGTAACTCTTTTGGAAGAAGATTATAAACTCCATAAATAGAAGCAAAAACTCCGCCCTTCTCTATGTCTGCTACAAGTATGATTTTTGTATTGTATTTGGTGGCAATGTAAATATTTGATAAGTCTTTATCCATAAGATTAAGTTCCACAGGACTTCCAGCTCCCTCACAAACAAGACAATCATACCTTTCATCAAGATAAGAAAAACATCTATCAACAGCAGGTTTTAGTAGGTCCAAATCTTTATAATAAGTAAGCACATCTTTGCTAGCTAATACTTGCCCCTCAACTATTACAGAAGCATTACTTCCCCGACCTGATTTTAATAACACAGGATTTAGATGATAAGAAGTAGGCACGCCCAAAACCTGAGCTTGAAAATACTGAGCAACAGCAATCTCACTTCCATCATCACAAACATAAGCATTGTTTGATACATTTTGAGCTTTAAAAGGAGCAACATTTACTCCTAAATCTTGTAAAATCTTAGCTATTACAAAGGTAATAGTAGATTTTCCAGCATCGCTTGAAGTTCCGAAGATAGAGATATTATTCATATTTTTCCTTAAATAATCTATTCATCAACTGTTAAGTTTTCACAAAAGCTATCTCTGAAATTTACAAACTCTGTAATTAATTTAATTCTATCTTCTTTCTTTCTTTCAAATTTTCTGCTTCTTAAAGAAGAAGTTTTTAATAAACTAATTGTTCTTCTAGGATAATAAATATTTTCATCAATTTGTGTTTTATCTTTCTCTACGCAAATTTTCTCTTTTATTTCATGTGATATTTCAGAATTTAAAATATCAATAATTTGTTCTCTTGGATAATAATATATATATCCATTAACATTTCCTAATACAAAAACTATTTCATTTTTACTTTTTTTATCAATATGCACTTCTTCAATATAAGGTTTTTTATACTCTAGTATATAAGAATCTAAAATCTCTGAGAAAATGTTATTATTATGAAAATGTTTATTTGAATTTGAAGTTTTATACCTTATTTGATAAATACTTTCCATAGTAATAGAAAAAAATAAAATAGTAGTGACACCTATTAATGCATATTTAATATAAATTTTATTTTTTTCAAAATTTAAAAGCATATGCACAATAAAAATTAAACATGAAATGAAAATAAGAATATCAAATATATTATCAGACAATTCTAAACTAAATAAACCTTGAAAAGGAATTATAATAATAAAAAATAAAAAATAAATTCCATACATTGAAAATATATTCTTTTTTATAATGAGTCCATTGATTGTTGTAAATAAAGCATAAAGAATCAAAAAAACTAACAATAAAAAACCAATTACTTCTCTAAAGAAAAAACTTTCTGAAGAAATAATAATATTTTTTATTTCTATTAATTCTAATGGTATTCCATATAAAACTAAACGATTCAATAATAATATATATGATATACCAATAAAAATAAATATTATTCTAAAATAAATTTTAATCTCAAATTTATCTATTTTACTAGGTAAATATTTTAAATAGAATAATGATATGTGAATATACTCCATTATAAAACTTAAAAAAAATTTCATCTACTTAATCCTTTGGGCTAACCCAAGTTTTACTTCATATACTTCATCACAAATACTTGCTAACTTTTGTCCAATGATTCCGCTCATATCCACATACTTACGACTAACTTTTTCAAAAGGTATAACTCCACTACTTACATCATTTAGTACAAAAACTATATTTGCATCTTTTTTTGATAGTTTTTCTATCTCAAATAAGAGTTCATCTTCACTTTTTTCAAGCCCATTTAAAAGCCACATAGAGATACAATCTATCAAATATGTATTTCCATCTTTGATAACTTTTGATAACCCAAATTTTTCTTCGATAGTTTCAAATTTTTCACTTCTTTGGTTTTGATGTTGTAAAACTCTTTTTTGCATCTCTTCATCGCCATAGCTATTGTCATATGTAGCTATATAGTATGGCTTTTTATTATTTGATAGTTCTATTGTTTTTGCTTCTGCAAGTCTACTTTTACCTGATTTTTGTCCACCGTAGTATAATATCTTCATCATAGCCCTAAAAAGTTTTTGATACCAGTAAATACAATCTGTGCTGCAAGTGCTGATAGGAATAGACCTGTAATTTTTGAGATTACAAGAAGTCCTTGTTTACCAATAATACTCTCAATAATACTTGAAGAATAAAGCATAATACCTATTACTAATACAGCACTTATCAATGCTAAACATCCCATAATCATGGATGATGTACTATCAAACGTCGCACCCATGACTAGTAAGATACCAATTGTTCCTGGTCCTATTGTAACAGGAATTGCTAAAGGTACAACTGCTAGTTGTGAGATATCCTTATCTCCAACTTTTCCAGTATCTTTATTTCCTTTTATTAACTCAACTGCTGATAAAAACAGTAATGCTCCAGCACCTATTCTAAAAGCATCAAGAGTTATACCAAAAACTGCAAATATATGTTTACCAAAAAAAAGCAAAACTAAACTCATAATCACAACAGATATTGTAACTTTTATAGCTAAGGCTTTTTTCTCTTTTGCTGTTGCATCATGGGTTACTGTTAAAAAAACTGACAATACAAAAAATGGTGTCATGATAAAAAACATTTTTAAAAATGTTGCTATAAAAATATCCATAACTTATCCTAAGAAACTTTCAACTTGTTTGGTAATATCAGCTTTTGACAGACCATTTAAAAGCCCATACATAAGAGCTCCACCTGCACCAACACCCTCTTTTGCTTCACCTTCATCATATAACTTTAAAGCTGGATGATTTGATAATGAAAAATCAAAATCAGCATAAAAGGCATCTATTTTAAAATCAAGAAGTTCTAAAAGTGCTTTTATATCACTATTTTTATCTTCATATACCCATTTTGTAGTACATAATGATAAATTTGAAGTGTCAAATTCTCCACCCATAGTTTTTAAAATAGAGTTTACTATTAGAAGGACTGAAGCCATTTGAGTCCCACCTGCTAAGACTACTTTTATCTTATTGTTTAGTCCAAGTATAAATCCAGCATTGAATATCTGCATATTATCAGATACTCTTCCTAGTTTTGCGAAAATATCATCATCACTTCTTATGTGTTCTAAGGCATTTTTAACCGTTTCATCTCTTATAGTTGTAGGTGCATTTTTAAATGAACTTGAAAAAAACTCCTCACAATCATAACCCAATGCTTGACAAGTAGCCCTTGCTGTTGTAGTTCCACTTGGAACACTCTCTGCTAGGATTATATAATCATCACTACACTCATAAGTTTGCCCAAAAGCTAAACCTTTTTGAAAGATATCAAGGGCATCTATTTTTGCATCAAGAGCAATTGATTTTGATGGTCGAATTTCAAAAGAGTGAGTCTTAAAGTAATCAACTTGAGGTGATACTTCAAGTCCTAAATCAAGAAGTTCAATATTTGAATATGGATTTAGAAGATGCACAGCTCTTGTGATAAGCGCAGGAGTTGGTACCCCACTTGGTGTTGTGGCTATCTCACCTAAGCTTCTTAGTTGTCCAGAACAAACAAACTCACTATCAAGCGTGGGAGTTAAGTGTATTTTCCCTGGGATTCCAGCTTGTGTTATTCCACTTATATTTACTGTTTGAGTATTGCTAAGGCTTAACATAAAAGTAGCCTTTTTACCCCTTAAAAATTCTGCAAAATCAATCTTACCTATAATATTTTTTATCAAGTTCTTTCCTATATCAAATCTATAAATTTATTTTTAAAAATAATGTTATCATAATCTCTATTAGTCAAATGCCTTTTAACACAATAATAAAGTGAAGCATATCTCAAATAAGGGATAAATTCATCTAATGTTATTGTTCTATCGTATGAATTTAGAAGAGTTATTATTTCATCTTTATTACGGCACCAAGATAGAGCAACAACTGCTAAATCAAAGATAAAATCACCCTCACAGGCATCGCTAAAATCAAAAACACAAGTTAATTTGTCTTCACAAAAAGTTGCATTATCTAAAAACAGATCACCGTGAATAATACCATGATTTTTAAGTTCTATTTTTAAAGAATAAAATTCATCTTGAAACTCTTTATTTTGGGTTTTTTCTATCAGAGTTTTTAATTCATTTTTCCCAAAAGTGGATAAGTTATTGTGTGTTTTATTTTTTGTTATTTTATGAAAAGAGTTTAAAAACTCCCCTATTTGTTGCAAATGTGTTGATTTAACAAAATCAACTATACTTTCACCTTTTGCCTTAGAAAAGACAACACCTCTTTTTCCTTTTATAAAAACATCATCTTTTATAATTTTTGGAACAGTAAGAGTGCTCACATAACTTAGAAGTTCAATTTCAGCATCAACATTAAATGGCGTAGTTTCATCTTCATATATTTTTAAAATATACTCATCATCTAAAATATAAACAGTATGACTTTGTCCACTTTTTGTCTCTTCTAAAGTTTTTATGTCAAAAAAAGGTTTTATATCTTCATACAGAAGTTTTGTTTTAACTCCCACTAGATTACCTTGATATCTTGAAGAGTTTTTCTTTTTTCCCACTCTAGGGTTAAAAGCTCTGGTTCATCTAAAAATTCACTTACATATCCAACTGTTAAATAAGCTATAAGTTTATGGTTTTTTTCTATGTTTAAAATCTTTTTTACTCTTTTTGGTTTTAAGATACTCACCCATCCAACCCCAATATTATGAGCCCTAGCCATAAGCCAAAAGTTTTGTATAGCACAAACTACACTATACTCACCCATCTTTTTTTGACTTGTCTGTCCTAATATTTTTTTATCACTTTTTTCATATAGTACTGCGATATTTAGGTAAGACTCTTTTATACCTTCAAGTTTTAATTTACTATAAAGTTCTTTATCTTTAAAAATCTTTTTTGCTTTTTCATTTTCTTTTACGAAGTCTTGATATATCTCATCTCTTTTTTTGGCATCTTTTACTATTACAAATTTCCAAGGTTGAGAAAAACCTACAGAGGGGGCATTTGAAGCAGCTTTTAATAATTTATCTAAGATTTCATCATCAATTTTTTTATCTAAAAACTTATTTCCTCTTACATCACGTCTAGCTTCAATAATATTTTCTAAACATGTAATATCATCGGATGAAAACTCTTTCATTAAACTTTTTCCTCTTATTTGTTATATATAAATTTTATAGTACCATTGCATAAAAAAGAGAACTTTTGAAATCAAATAATCAATTTAGTCATGGTGGAGATACTTTAGCTTTTAGCAAAAAAATTGGCTCAAAACAAAAAGAGATTATAGACCTATCTTCAAATATCAATTTTCTAAAACCAAAAATCAAAATAGACCTAAATAAACTAGATATTTCAAACTATCCAACATATGAAAAACTATCTAGAATAATAGCAAAAAAATATAGTGTAAAAGCTGATGGAATAGAACTTTTCAATGGTGGAAGCAGTGCTATTTTTTCTTTTTTTAGATATCTTAATTTGAAACATTGCACAATCTACTCTCCAGCATATTTAGAGTACAAAAAAGCAGCACAGACATTTGGTTTCAAAGTTGATTTAATAAATAGATTTTATGATATAAAAAAAGAGGTAGAAAAAGACTCCTTAGTAGTTTTTGTAAACCCTTCAACTCCTGATGGAGACTATTATGAGTTAGATAAGCTATTTAATTCATGGATTGAAAAAAACTGCACTATTTTTATAGATGAGAGTTTTTTGGACTTCACAGATAAGAAATCAATGATAGGTAAATTAAAAAACTATAAAAAACTCTATATATTGAAATCCATGACAAAGATATATAGTAGCGCAAGTATAAGGGTTGGTACAATTATTTCAAACTCTAAAAATATAAAAAAACTAAAAGAGAAAGAGCCTTTATGGAAAATCTCTCATTTTGATTCTATATATTTAGAAAATGCAATAAAAGACAAAAATTTTATAAATAAAACAATCAAAATAACAAATAAAAATAAAAACTATACAATCAAGCACTTAGAGAAGTTTGACTTTATAAAAAAAATATATAAAAGTGAAGCAAACTACTTATTACTAGAACTCAAAGATTATAAAGCAAAAACATTTCAAAAAAAACTAATCCCTTATAAAATCATGATAAGAGATTGTTCAAACTTTGATTTTCTAAATGATAGTTTTGTAAGAGTTGCCATAAAAGATAAAAAAGCCATGAAAAGTTTTATTGAAGCTTTGAAAAAAGAGTTTAAATAATGTATTTCACAACTGTTTTAGTTGCATATCTTATTGATTATATTTTTGGAGAGTTTGAAAAAGTAAAGTTTTTCAAGCATCCTATCGTTTTTATGGGTGATTATATAAAATGGTTTGAGAAAAGTTTTTATCAGGACTCAGTTTCAAGGGGTTTTACACTAACTATTTCTCTACTTGGTATAGTTTTTATAATCACATATTTTCTTAGTCTATTTGATAATATTTTAGTACAGGGCTTTTTATGTTCATTTGCAATATCTTCTAAAATGCTTTATGATAGTGTAAAAGAAGTTGTTCATTCAAGTGATGCAAAACTAGCTATATCTATGTTGGTAAGTAGAGATACAGAAAATATGAGCAATAGTGACATAAACAAAGCTGCAATTGAAACCTATGCAGAAAATCTAAATGATGGAGTAATTGCTCCTATGTTTTATATTTTGTTTTTTGGAGTTGTTGGAGCATTTATTTATAAAGCAATAAATACTCTTGATTCTATGGTAGGTTATAGAAATGAAAAATATGAAAACTTTGGTAAATTTTCTGCAAAACTTGATGATGTTGTAAATTATATACCCTCTAGAATAACAGCTATTTTGATAGCTTTGTTTTTTAATTCTTTTAAAGCTTTAAAAAACTTCTACTCATATGGAGAAAAACATGAGAGTCCAAATGCAGGGCACCCTATTTCAGCTATGGCATTAGCCTTAGGAGTTAAACTAGGAGGTCCAACTTCATATTTTGGCAAAGTAAAAGATAAAGCATATTTTGCAGAGGGAAGAGAAGAGATATTAAAAGAAGATATTTTAAAAGCACTTAACTTTAAATCAAAACTTGATTCACTACTTTTACTTATGGCAATAATCTTTTTTTTATTAGCTTAATATTTCCTCTAAACATAGTGTGTAAATATGTTCCAAAGACTTTTCCTTTTTCCCATGAACCATATTTTCCAAGCAACTCTTTTGACTTAGATAATCTATCAAAACCACTATTTTCTTCACTTGGTTTTGTATAGTGAAAAGCATGACCTTTTATGCCATCTTCATTGAAATAGTAACCCATTCTTTGAAATCTTTTCTCTTTTGAAAAGCTAATATCCAAAATAGAGCTCATAGGCTTATCATCGACACTAAGACCTAAATATAACAGTCCAGCACACTCTGCGTATATTGGTTTTTCTTGGGCATGTTTTATAAGTGATGATTTAAAGTTATGTGAGTTTTCTACTCTTTTGTACGCTTCATTTGTTTCAATATAACCACCACAAATATATACAATATCTGCATCATCTGGGATTGGTTCATCTTTTGTAGAATCAACGATTATTACTTCATTAAAAATCTCTTTTAGAAAAACTAAATTATCATGATATAAAAATGAGAAATTTATATCATGTACAATTGCTAATTTCTTATTCTGTTTTGGTATTTTTTCAAAGGGATAATTGATTTTAACTTTTTTATGAATTTTTGATATTTCCTCAAGTTTTTTCATATCAATATGTTCTAAAACATCTTGGCTTATCTTTTCAATTTTTTCTAAGTCTTTTAAATCAAGTCCTAAGTGTGTTTCACCAAGTGATTCAAGACCACTTTTTATCCAACCTAAAACTACAATATCTTTAAAATCTTTTTCTATAATATTTTTTATCAATTCATAATGGGCTGCAGTTGCAATCTTATTTAAAACAACTGCTTTTATAGTGTTGTTTTTCTTATAGTTTTTTAGACCCTGTAAAACTGCACTTACGGTTATATAACTGCCACTTCCATCAAGTAAAATAATTGTAGGTATATCTAATAGTTTTGAGATATCATAAGCACTACTTTTTTTATCATGTCCATCATAAAAGCCCATAACACCTTCACAAATGGAGATTTTTTTATTACTATAGTTATAAAAAAGCCATTGTAACTCTTTTTTATTCATCATATATCTATCAAGGTTTATACTAGGAGTTTGACAAACTATTTTATGAAATTGAGGATCTATAAAATCAGGTCCCATTTTAAAAGGTCGGACAGAGTCTTTGAAGTGATATAATAAGGCAGTTGTTAAAACTGTCTTACCTTGATTTGAGGCACTTGCACTTATACATAAGGCTTTCATATTATCCCCTTTTATTTCTTTTAATCAATAGATATACAAAAAATGGAGCTCCAATGAAAGCAGTAACTACCCCTATTGGTAGAGTTGAAGCAGTATTTAAATTTCTTGCAATCAAATCAGACGCTACTAAAAAAATTCCTCCATAAAAAAATACTGGAAAAATAAGTTTATCTGCACTTTTTTTATAAATAAGTTTTATTATATGAGGAATAACTAAACCCACAAAACCAATTGGTCCAACAAAACTTATACTTATACCTACAGCTAAAGATATGACTATTAGTAAAAGAAGATTTAACTTATTTACATTTAAACCTTTTAAAAATGCAGTATCATTTGAAATAAGTAAAAGTTTAATATCCGATTTTTTCCAATAAATAATACCATATAAAACTACACTAACAAGTAACAAAGTTGTAACACTTGAAAAACCAACCGTATCTAGGCTTCCTAGAGTAAACCTTACTATTGAATAGTTTTGTTCTAAATTACTCATATAAAAAACCAACATCAAAGCCGATGAATAAAAATAAGATAAAGCAATACCTATAAGTAAAATAGAGTTTGTAGAAACGGCAATGCTATCTTTATTTATCTTTTTAGAGATAAAATAGAGAATCGTTATGGTTAAAAGTGAACCCAAAGCAGAAGATATAGACATAATAACTGCTGGGAAAAATACTATCGAAATAGCTGTAAAAAGTGTCGTTCCACTTGCTATTCCTAGAGTATATGGTGTGATAAGTGAGTTTTTAAATATTATTTGAAAAATAAGTCCACCTAAAGCCAAAATTCCACCAACAAAAAATGCCAATAATACCCTTGAAACTCTAAGATCCCAAAAAACTTGATAAGTCATTGTGTTAGCATTAAAAATATCATTTATATTTAGAGTTATTTCACCTAAAAATGGGGATATAATTAGTATAGTTGTTGCTATTATATAGAGTAGTTTTTTCATAGGTTTACTACCAAATGTTCATTTACTTTTATAATAGAATCATTATAAAATCTTTTTAGATTTTCACTTGAGAAAAACTTTTCATTTTCTCCAAAAAATTCAATCTTGCCAGAGTCCATATACAAAATTTTATATTTTAAGGCATAAGCTAAATCAAGATTGTGGGTTATGATAATTTTTTGTTTTAAAAAGTCTGATTTAAAGATATCAAATACCTCTTTTATCCTACTAATATCCAAGTTTGCCGTTAGTTCATCAAAGATTGTAATCTTTGCGTTATGCATAATACTAGAACCTAATAATAAGAGTTGTTTTTCTCCTGAACTAAAAGTTATGCAGTATTTGTTTTCTAACTTTTTTAAATTTAATAGCTTTATTACATTATCAATTTTTTCATTATCAATATTATTTATACAAGAGAGTTCTAAAAACTCTCTTAAGGTGATATACTCATCAAACATCTCAAATTTAGGAGGAATATAGTTTATAAATGTAGCTCTATTATTGTCAGTTATATCTACAATATTTTGATTGTATATTTTTACACTATCATTTTCTATTAGATTTGATAAAACTTTTGCAAGGGTTGATTTTCCTGCTCCATTATGTCCAAGAATTATTAGGTTTTCATCCTCTTTTAGATGAAAACTAATATCTTTTAAAATAGAACTTGTATAATTATTTATCTCTAACATTTTCTAATATCTTTTTAAAATCATTGATAAAATAAACAACCCTTTGGCTAGGAATTCCTGCGTATAGTTTATCTACTGCATATATATTTTTATTTTGTGCTGCTGTTATTGGTAAATCTAGCCAAAGTTTTTTTATCTCTTCTATCTCTTTTGGTTTACCATCAAAAAATGGTGCAAGTAAAACTATAATATCAGGATTCATTTTAATTATCTTTTCTGTGTTTACTACGGGTTGTGCTTTACTTGATGATTGAAAAGCATTTATATTTCCACTAGCTTTTATAATATCTTCAAAATATAAATAGTTACCTGATACATAGATTTGATTTGAAAGAGTCTTTTTAGGGCTTATTACCACTAAAATCTTTTTGTCTTTTTCTATACCATTTAGAGAAGATAAAGAGTTATTTATATTTGAAATGAGTTCTTTGGCTTTTTCTTCTTTACTAAAATAACTTCCCAAAGTATCTATAGTATAGTTTATATCTTCTATTCTATTTGTCTTAAAAGTCAAAGTTTTTATATTGAGATTTTTTAGATTTGAAAGTAGTTTCTCATCATAATTTTGGGCAATTACAACACTAGGATTTGCTAGTAGAATTTTTTCTAAAGAAATCGAAGCATATCCACCTACTTTTTCTACTTTTTTAGAATCTTCAGGAAAATCACAATATCTAGTATTAGCAACTACATTTTTACCAACACCTAAAGCATAAACTATTTCATTTATAGAAGGAGTAAGAGTTACTATTCTCTCACTCGCTTCTAAATTCACTATTAAAAAAAGTATTATTAAAAACTTTTTCATATTAGAAACTTACCTTTAAACCAACGTATGCACTTCTACCTGGTGTTGCATAATTATAAATCGTTTGATAATATTTATTAAAGATATTATCAAATTTTACATAAGTTTCAATATTTCTTTTAATTTTATAATTAATTACAGCATTCCAAATAGTATAGTTTCCTGTTTTTTCTGTTTTTGCAGTATCATTATATCTTGTACCTGTATATGAACTATTAATATTTATGTGTGCTTTTTCGATTCCATAATAATCCATCGAAACATTTAGCTCATCATTTGCTCTTCTTGGTAAATAAGCTCCATTATTATCTTTTGCATTTAAGTGTGTATAGTTTAGAGATAACAACATATCTTCTAAAATATCTTTTTTATAACTAAGCTCATAACCTTTAAATTTTGATTCTCCAGAAAGATTTTCATATTGTGAATTTGGGAATGAACCTGAAATATATTGAATCATATTCTTTATTTTACTTTCAAAATAAGTAAGTTTTAAATCTTTATATCCAAAATTTAAGTCAAATGACTTAGTTGTCTCAGGTACTAAACTTGGAGTATAACTTAGATTAGAAAGTGAAGGTGCATTATATGCTGTTCCGTAATTTGAAGATACTACTATGTCATTATTAATATTATATTTGATTCCAAGTTTACCAGTAGCCTTTTCATCAAACTTACTATTATCATCATATCTCAAGGTTTCATTTATACTAAATTTACCAAATTTATTGGTATTAGAGATATAAACAGCTTTAGTGTCATATTTATTTTTGTTACTAATATCTTCAAAATTTTGTTTATCTAAACCAAATATTAAAGTAGCATCTTTTATATAATTATAATCAGCTTGTGCAGAAAATTCATTTACTAAACTTTTTGCATTAAATGTACCTTGTGTTCTATCAAATTTTGATTGTTGTGCATTTAATTTTAATTGAAAGGAATCTAGTTTATGTGTAAAATATACAGATTTAAAATAGTGTTGAAGTTTACCTTTATTTGTTATATTGTCAGAAGAACCACTATCATAAGCATATCTTGCATCAATCTTTTTAAAAGATATTCCTAGTTCATCTTCATTGTTTAAATATAATCCTGTACCAATGGTATAAGTGTTATTTGTATAAAAATCACTCTCTAATCCTAAATCATTCCAATTAGAGCCATTTGGTTCATAAGCACTGATTCCATCACTATTAATTCTATTTGCGTCAAATTTTATATAACCCTTTTCATTTCTATTAGATATAGAACCAAAAAGTTTTTTACTGTTATAACTTCCATACTCTACACCAGCATTTCCATGTATTCCAGACTTAGGTTTACTTGTAATAATATTTATAACACCACCACTCGCATCTGCACCCCAAATACCTGACTGAGCACCTTTTACTACTTCAATTTGCTCTACATTCTCAATGTTTAATTGTGCTAATGGCGCACCACTTAAACCAGCTGGTTCGTTATATCTTATCCCATCAATTAAAATTAAAACCCTTTTTGCACTTACACCTCTTATAAATAAAGAGTCACTTTGTCCTACTCCTCCATTACTTACAATACTAAGACCAGATATTGTTTTTAATGCATCACTTACATTTACATAATGTCTCTCTTCAATCTCTTCTTTTGTAATAACTTCAACATTAGAAGTAACATCTTTAATTGATTGTTCTGACTTTGTAGCACTTACGACTGTGATTTCTGATAAGGGTTGTGAATAAAGGTTTGATGTTGCTAATAGAAAGCTTGCAACAAAGCTTGTAGTTATTTTTTTGTTCATTTTTATTTATCCTAATTTTATTTTATTTGTTGAATTTAGTTTTGCAGGTTTTAACTGTCTTGATATGAGTATATTTACTATTTTTGGTACTTGTGTAGACAATAATGTTTCAATTAAACTATTAATAGATGATGTTTTTCTATCAACTGTTGCAGCTAACATTCCAAAAAGTGTAAAGTATTTTTTACTTTTACTAATCATTAACTCTCCTTTCTTTAGATTTTAATTCGCGTATTATATTCAAAAAAATATAAATGTTTTATTTCAAGGTAGATTAAAGCTATTTAAATACAATACGGCACTTTAAAGGAGATACTTTGACTTATAATGAATGGTTTGAAAAACATGCCACTAGACATCAAAATATCATGGAAAAACTAAAAGACTTAAGTGATGAAGAAGTTATAAAATATTTTAGATTTGATAATATGGTTAAAAATGAACCTGACTTTTGCCCACTATATAAAGATAATAAAAAATGTCATGACTATGAAGAGTTGAACTGCTACTTATGTGCCTGTCCTAATTTTAGATTTGATGATAAGGGATTTAAAAAAGTTGAAGATAAAACTTTGTACTCATACTGCAATATAGATAGTAAAGATGGTGCACAATATAAAGGTGATGATTATATTCATCAAAATTGTGCAGGATGTTTAGTTCCACATAAAGAGCCCTATATTAAAAAACACTTTTCAAGAAATTGGAGAGAGATTATGAAAGATGTTAGGGCATAAAAAAAGTCCTACTTCTGGTGTTTGAAGCAAGACTTTTGTCGGTGTTATTATTTTATTCTTTTGTATAAAAAAGTAGGAGTAATACAAAATCTGTAATGAGATTGTAGCAATTGTGTGTTAATCGATTGTTAATTAAAAAATTTAATTTGGAGAATTTATGAAACTTATAATGTTTGATATGGATGGAACCTTAATCAACAGCGGAAGCATGATTGCAAATACAATAAACTATGTTAGAGAAAACCTAGGGTTTGAACTTTTAGAAAAGAGTTTTATCCTAGAAAAAGTAAATGACCCAAATATCAGCTCATCTGAATTTTTTTATGGAACAAAACATTTTACTGAAGAACAAGGTAAACTTTTTGAAACCTATTATTATAAACATTGTTTAACTGACTTGGAAATTTATGATGGGATAAAAGAGTTACTTGAAGATTTAAAAAGTGACTATATATTTACAGTTGCTACAAATGCTAATAGTGAATTTGCAAATAGAATGCTAAACCACCTAGAACTTGGGAGTTATTTTAAAACAATAGTTGGATATAACGATGTTCTAAAACCAAAACCACATCCAGAAATGGTTTATAAAATACTTGAAGAGATAAATACCACAAAAGAAAAATCTCTTTTAGTAGGAGATAGCCATAAAGATATTCAAGCAGCAAATAGTGCAGGAATTGATTCTATTTTAGTAAACTGGGGGTTTTCAAATCATGAAGAAAATGCAATAGAGACAATAAAAGAGTTGGAAGATAAAATATATAAAAAATTTAATTAACCATTATGATTCTATAATAACCCTCTTTTAAATCTTCAACGGTATAGCCATCAAAGCTAACTCTGTGAAGCTTTATTACCCTATTTCCAACAGCGGCAAACATTCTTTTTACTTGGTGATATTTACCTTCAATAATTTCTAGTCTTACTTTTGTGGGTGATAAAATTTCCATTTTTGCTGGTAAAAGAGGTTTTTTTTCTCCATTTAAGATAAGTTCTCCACTTCCAAATATCTTTTCTTCTTCCCCTTTTAAAGGCACTTTTAAATCTACTTCATAAACTTTTGCAATATCTTTTTTAGGGTTTGTTAACCTATGATTTAAAACGCCATCATCAGTTATAAGTATAGCTCCTGTAGTATCCACATCAAGTCTTCCTACCGTTGCCATCTTTGGTTTTCTTTGGTTCCATCTTTGAGGAAGTAGTGAATAAATCAAAACTCCTGCATCATTATGAGAACAAATCACACCAGAAGGCTTATTTAAAAGAATTGTAATACTTTCTGGGTCAAGAATTTTATCATCAATTCTAATCTCATCATGGTATGCTTTAATTGATGGATTAAATATCCTCTCTTTATTTACTGTAAGTTCATTTATTTTTAAAAATTTTTTAGCATCACTTCTTGTACAATAACCCAAACTAGAAAGATGTGCATCAATTCTTTTATAACTATTTTTCATAAAGGAATAATAACATCATTTTTATTAATAAACTTAGGTAAGTTTGTATTGTATCGGCACCTTTATTGTTATTTCTTTTTTAACTTTTGGAAATGTTCTTGATGCTTTTTCTATAGCTTTAAGGGCAGATTTGATTAATAATCGATGTCCTGAGATTCCTTTTAACTCAGTAATTTCACCATTTATTGAAATTTTAAATAAAACAAATACCTTACCTTGAATATTAAGCCTTTTTGCTCTTTTGGGATAAATAACATTTTTTTGGATAAGTTGTACTATTTTTTGTAAATGCTCATCTAAAAACTCTTCTTCATAACTTTTAGAACTCTTTTTAATAAGTTCTTGCTCTTTATTGTCTTCTTTAAGCTCTTTTTCTTTTTTCTCTTCTTTTGGCTTTTTTACTACTTCTTTTTTCTCTGTTACCTTTTTTTCTAATCGTTTTTTTAGAGGTTTAATTTTTTCTTTTTTCTTTATGGGTTTTGGTATAACTTTTTCTTCTTTTTTTTCTTCTTTTTTTATCTCTCGTTTTTCTTGTTCAATTAAAGAGATATGATTCATAGAGATAACTTTCTCTTTTTTAAAAGTTTTTGGCTGATTAATTTCTCTAAAACTGAAAAACAATACAAAAAATATTAAGATATAAATACATATAGTTAAAAAAAATGAGTATGTATATCGTTTTTTTGTTCCCATTTTATTTCTTTGTTACTATAGAAATATTCTCAAATTTATTTGATTTTAAAAGGTCTAATACCAAAACAAAAGCCTCAAAATCTGCTTTTTTATCACATCTAATATAAATATGTGATGATTTATCTAGTTCATTAATTTTAACTTTTAAAGCTTCTAAAGAGATATGTAAATTATTCAAAAATATGGAATTATTCTCTTTTATACTAACTACAGTTTCTTGTTTAACACTCAAACTAGTTGCACTATTTGCCTGAGCAAGAGCTACTTTTATATCACCTTTTGCAATAAATGTTGTTGTTAATAATACAATTGCAAGTAATACTAATAAAACATCAATAAATGGTATTACATTTATGGAGTTAAACTTCTGCAATTTCATCATACTTACTTTCAATCACTTCTGCATATCGAGCTAAAATGTTATAAAACATTTGTGAGATTATCGCAACCACTAAGCCAACAGCCGTAGCTTTTAGGGCTAAAGCTAAGGAAGCCATAATTTTTGTGGCTTCTATATCTCCAGAACTCATAGTCATAAATGTCAGCATAATAGCCAATACTGTTCCTAGTAGTCCTATATATGGTGCATTTGATGCAATTGTTCCTATAATAGAAAGATGTTTTGTAATAACTATTTCTAAGGACTTTTTAGACTTGTATGAAGTTACTTCTATTTTTTTATAAAAAAAGATTCTCTCAATAAAAAACCAAACAGATAAAAAACTCATAAAAACTAAAAGAGCTATTACACCATAATCAACAAGATGCTTAAGTAATTCAATATTCATTTTATTTAACCTCTTTTTTCATCATGGTGGAATGATTGTGTCCACCCTTTTGAGCTCCATAAGTTTTAAATACATAGCCTGTGTAAAAATTTAATCCTAAATATAAAATAATTAAAAATGAGGCAAAGGGCATTGCTATTATTTTTCTCAACTTTGTACTCTCTAAAAGTTTTAATCGACCAATCATAATAATAAAGGCCCAAATAATTGCAATATATTTAAATAATGAAAAGATATGTACCCATTTGTCTCTTCTTGTTGCCAAAGGCTCTATATATGCTATATCTAAATGAAAAGCTTGAATAAATGCATTTGTAATATCTGATGCATATGAATAGAAAAAAAACTCTCCCATATGTGACAAACCACCAATAATAAACAATGGAGCAAAAGCATATCCTAGAGTATAAAAGGTTTTTTCATAACTTACTTTTAAAATCTTTGAAGCAATAACCATGCCTATAATATTTAAGATAACTACTATAGCAACAGCATATAAAAAAGCAAACAAACCTACCACATCAACTGTTCCAAAATTAAAAATAGATTCAAAATATCGTGCTGTTTTTGTCCAAAAAAAATCTTCTACAATAGCACTTCTTCCTAATGCATGATGAAAACTCATAGTAATAGAAATTGCAGCAGTTATAAGCAGATACGCCCAAACTTCAGCTTTTGAGACTTTAAACTTTTTAAACATACTTTCAGATGGCTTTGTTATTTTAAAACTAACAGCTTCACAAGAATCACTACAATCCATACATAAAGTACAATCTGACATTGTATTTTGTTTATTAAAAGTAAAAGGTTTTAAATCATAAGTACAAGCTTTAGCACATTCGAAAGTTTTACATGATTTACATGACTCACTATAAGTTGCAAGTTTTGTAAAAGATACCTTACTAAATGCTTTAGATACCAAACCTATGGGACAAATATATTTGCAATAAGACATCTTTTCATATACAAAAAAGAAAATAGCAGCTATAAAAGTTAAACCTACAAACATCATAGCCGTAGCATAAGGTGTTTTAAATAAAGAAGGGTACATATAATAAATAAGCCACCACCCAATAAACAAAATAGATAGACCTATAAAATAATTTGAAAATACCTTTGGAAGTTTTTTATTTAAACCTATCTTTGTTAAATATTTGCCCATAAATCCATGGGGGCAAATTCCACAAAAAAATCGTCCAAAAAAAGCTAATGTTATAACCATAAAAAATGGCCAAAAAAGCCCCCAAAACAATCCAGTTGTAAAAATATTATCTTTGTGTGGATTAATAAATCCAAAAGTAATTGCATAAATAACAATAGATGAAATTAGAATTTTTAATAAAAATATAAACTTTTTATTTTTAAACATAAACCCAATAATAGGAAAAGCATAGATATCATTGTTATCTCGTTTAATATGATTTACCATAATTTTCTCCTAAAACTTATAATTATAAGTAATCATTGCAGATATTGGAGCTGCAGCTTTGTATGTTTTAACACCTGATGTATCTTTTTGCACTTCTGCTGCGTAGTGTTTATCAAATAAATTATTTATATTTAGTTGAATAGTATGGTTCTTTTTACTATATCCCATCATGATATCTGTTACAAAGTCATAACCACTATACTTTTCAGTATTAGCATTATCCATGTAGTATGACCCACTACTCTTTGTCTCTATACGTGCTTTAAAACCATTATTTAAATTTAGAGTTGCAAATAAAGAATACCTATGTTGAGGGATATATGGCAAATAATTATTAGCTCTATCATTTGTACCCTCTTCCATAAAAGATATAAACTTATAATAAGAGTATGCATATGAAGCACCAAGAGATAATTCACTTGTTAAATTATAACTTCCTGTAAATTCTAAACCTCTCTTTTGAGTTTTTCCTGCATTTTGATAATAAGTGAGAAATCCATCTTTTGTTGCAGTTACTTCATCACTAATATCATTTTGATATAAAGCTATATCATAAGAGTATTTTACATCTCGTGCTTTTAGTCCAATTTCATAATTAACACTTGTAGTTTTATCTAATGTACCTTTGTTGTTTGTTTTATTGGCTTTGAGTTCATTGTCTGTGGGTGCTTGATTTGCACTGGCAACAGATGAATAAATACTGTGTGTATCACTTAATGCATAACTAATTCCTATTTTAGGAGATACTAAAGTATAAGATTCATTGATAGAGTATAAACCACCCCCTGTATAATATGTATTAGCAGATGTAAATGCACTTCCTCCCCAGTTGTATTTTAATATCTCATTTCCATCAACATCAAAAGATACCCTGTCTACTCGTAAAGATACATCAACTAAAGTATTTGTTGTAGGTTTGAAACTCTCTTGAATATAAGCACCATACAAAGTTGAAGTAGAATCTTCAACATTTGCTAAATCACCCTTTTCATTAGATAATGTACTAGATATTGTGTAGTCTCTAGTTGCAAATGCACCAACTGTAGGTCCTGTTACACTATAATCTTTATAGGTATATTTTTTAGATTCTCTTGTTCTGTCTTGTTTTGCAGTCACACCAAAAACTAAAGTTGCATCTTCCTCGAAAAGTTTATGACTGTAATTGTTTTCTAAATCTGCACCAAGAACTACATTATCATCACTATCATTAATCATTGCAGTTACGGGATGAAAATGTTCCCAACTATTAATATAAAAACGTGGTTTCATAATTAAATTTCCAAACTCTTTTTCCAACTTTGAATTAAAAAAAAGTATTTTAGAATCCCTTGAACTATGTTGCCAAGCAGAACTTGTATCACCTTGTTTACCAGTTGATTTAAAAATATTAAATTCTGATTCAGTCATCGATGCAGGCAAATCTACATTTGATTCTGTATATGCTAATTCACTCTCTAAAATTGATTCATCATCAAAAATATGACCATATTTTATACCAAATTGTAAAGAGTCAACTTTGTTATTTTTACGCCAATCATTATCATTTTTTGTAGTACTAAAATTAAATGACATAAAATTATTCTCATCTAAAGCTTTAGCAAATTTTATATTAGATTGAGAAGAGTGTTCAGTTCCAAAACCTAATTTAATTCGATTCTGATTTTCTTCAAAAACAGATTTTGTAATTAACTGAACAACACCACCAGTTGCATTTGCAGCAGCAATAGAACCTGGACCTTTTTGAACTTCAACTGCTTTAACATCTTGCATATCTATATAATCAAATCGTGTAAATGAGTCAGGGTCAGTCATAGGTACCCCATCTTTTATCACCATTATTTCTCTAACTCCATACCTAGATTTAAGACCAGCACCTCTAATTATTAATCTTGGACTTGAAGAGTTACTTGTATTTTCTGCAATTACACCAGGTATACTATTAATTGCCTCTGATGCAAAAATAATATTTTTATCTTCAATATCTTTTTCATCCACAACATCAATACTTTGTGTAACATCTTTTGTTGCTCTTTCAATTTTAGTTGCAGTAACTGATAGTTTGTCTAAGACAATTGTCTCTGCATGACAAGTAGCAAAAATTGTCCCAAGTGCTATTAGAGAATATCCTAATTTCATTCTTATCCTTAATAATTTTTAAGAATAATAAATTAAAAGTGTTAATTTAGTGTTAATTTTTATTTATAAGATAAATTTAAGATATACCTTTTGAAAGATTTAAGCGAATTAAAGTTCCCTTCTTAGTTGGTTCGATTTTGATTTCTATTTGATTTTTATCACAAAAATCTTTTACAATATTTAAACCTAAGCCAAAACCACTATTTTTAGAGTCTTCTTGGAAATATTGTTCAAATACAATAAAAAGGTTTTTTGTATCTATTGTTTTTCCTGTGTTAAATATAGATAAAGTATTGTCTTCAAAACTTATTTTAACCACTCCATTTTCATGGTTATATTTTATAGCATTTGATAAAAGATTATCAATAATTTTTTGAAATCCATTTTTATCGCTATTGATTATTCTATTTTTTACACTATTTTCAATAGATATACTTCCTTTAATATCTTGAAATTTATCTATTGAGTTGTTTATTATTTCATCAAGAGAAAACTCTTGTTTATCGATTCTATCTATCTCTTTTTTTATTTCATATTCCATTTGATTATATAGTTTTAAAAGTTCATTTGTAGCTAGCTTAATTCTATTTAATCTTTTTATATTTTTCTCATCTTTTATATTTTTTTCTAGCATTTGTGCATTTGCTTGTATCGTAGAGGCTGGAATATTAAGCTCATGGAGTGTCTCTTTTATAGTTCTTTGCAAGTTCTCATCACTTCTAAAAAGTGGCTCATATAGTGGCTTACTTAAAAAAAAGTTTAATATTATTGCAAAAATAATCAATACTAAGGTTATAGCTATAAAAGTCTCGTGATTAAAGCCAAAGGTTGAAACTAAATAGTAATTTGCAACTAAAACCATAATCACTATAAATGCAATTAAAATAGAGTTTGAAATTAAAAAGTTCTTTCTTTTATTGTTCAAGTTTATATCCTATACCTTTTATATTTATAATTTTTTCATTTACAAATATTTTTTTTACGTGATTAATATATACTCTTATTGAACCTTCACTATAATCCTCTTGCGTAGACCATAATTTGTCTACTATCATATCTTTTGTGACTATTTTATCTTTGTTTTCTAAAAATAGTTCTAATAAGTCAACAACTTTTGTAGGTAGTTTCATATCTACTTCATCTTTATAAACTCTCTTATCACTTGGATTAAAAACTAAATTTTCTCCCAATACTATTGTTTCAGTCTGTTTCCCTGCTCTTTTTAAAAGAGATTTTATTCTTAAAATCAATTCATCCAAATCAATTGGCTTTTTTAAATAATCATCAGCTCCATTTAAAAAGCCCTGTTCTAAAGTCTCTTTATCTTTGTAAGAAGTTAAAAATATAGTTGGAGTATTATCACCAGACTCTCTTAAGTCTTTTAATAGTTCTAATCCATTTATTTTTGGTACATTTATATCAAGTAAATATAAATCATAGTTTTTTTTATAATTTAATTCTAATGCTTTTTCTCCATCATTTGCAATATCAACTATAAATCCCTCATCATCTAAAAAATCTTCTATAGTTTGAGCAAATAGTTCATCATCTTCTAATAATAATATTCTCATTTTTAATCTTTTTACAATATTTTTCCAAAATTCTACACTAAAACTTATAAAATAGTTGAATTTCTGAAATATTTATATATAATTACTTATGATTAAAAAATTAACCCTACCCCTAATTTTACTTCTTTTAGCTTATTTTATAATTTCAAGTGAAAATATAAAAATAATAGCTACTGGTATTGCAATATTTATGATTGGTATGCACTTTATGGAAAATGGCTTTAAGCTCTTTTCAGGTGGTACTTTAGAAAAGGTTTTAGAGAAGTTTACTTCTACAAATATTAAAGCAGTATTAACAGGTTTTGTTACTACTTCGATAGTTCAAAGTTCTTCTTTAATCTCTGTAATTGTTATCTCATTTTTAACAGTAGAACTAATTACCCTAACTCAAGGTATGGCAATAGTTTTTGGGTCAAACCTAGGTAGTACTACTACAGCATGGATTGTCTCTTCATTTGGACTTAAGATAAAGATATCTTTATATGCAATGCCATTGATTATTTTTGGTGTTATTTTTAGATTTTCAAAAAGTCAAAAATATATAGGACTTGGAAATATTTTACTTGGACTTGGATTTATATTTTTAGGTATTTCATATATGAAAGATGGATTTGAAACCTTAAAAGATGCCATTAATTTAGCTTCATACTCTGTTGGAGGATTTACTGGTATTTTTATATATATAATAATTGGTGCAATTGCAACTGTAGTTATACAATCTAGTAGTGCAACTATGGCTATTATTATTACAGCTCTCTCCGGAGCAAATATAATTTATATCGATGCTATTGCCTTAGCTATTGGAGCAAATATTGGTACAACAGTTACAGCAATAATTGGCTCTTTAACTTCAAATGAAAATGGTAAAAGATTAGCTTTTGGACATTTTGTGTTCAATATTATAACTGCAGCTGTTGCTGTTGCTCTTATTTATACATTAAAAGATTTTGTTGATTTAATAGCCCCATATTTTGGAATTGATAGTGAAAACTACACTATGAAACTAGCACTATTTCATACTATATTTAATCTTTTAGGAATAGTTATATTATTTCCATTTATTGCCTTTATTGTTACTCTTTCAAAAAAATTAATAAAAGACAAAATCAAAAAAGCATCAAAACCTATATATTTAGATGAATCAAATATCAAGATACCCTACAATGCAATGGTATCTGTGCAAAAAGAAGTTCTTCACCTATATGAAAATGCACAAAAAGCTATACTTCATGCCCTATCTATTCATACTTCTAATTTAAATGAGGAAAAAGATATTGACAATGCAATTAAAAATCCGGCTAAAATAGATACTAATTTAGATGAAATTTATCAAAATGATTTAAAATCTTTATATAGTGAGATTATTGATTATCTATTAAGATCACAAAGTAATATGAATGAACATCAGCTTTTTTATATTGGACAGTTAAGACTATCTTCAAATATAATTGTAAAAATATTAAAAGATACAAGAGATATTCAACGTAATATAAATATATATTTATATAGTAAAAATGAATATATAAGAGCAGAATACATCTCATTAAAAAAAGAGTTAGCACTAAATATTCTACGGACTAATCAATTAAGAAATAAAGATATAGATGATGTAGAAACATCAACTCAAATTCAAGTTTATAAAGATAACTTAGAAGAACTAGAGATACAATTCAATAAAAAAATAGATGAATTAATAAGAAATGATAAGATTACACCTAAAATGGGAACTTCACTAATAAATGATACGGGAAGTGTAATAAACATGAGTAAAAATTTATTTAGAATAGCAAATATACTATTTGTAAATGATGCAAAATTAAGAACTTTAGGAGAAAATAATGAAAATGTCTAAACTTGTAAAAATTTTTAAAACATACTTTTCGTGGGATAAAAAAGAGGTAAAAGAGAATACAGTAGAAATTAATAGAATGATTAAAGAACTCTATAATAAAAAACAAAGCATAGAAGATAAGCTAAAAGAGTGTGAAAAGAAAAATGATGAGAAAAAACTAGAAGAGAAAAGAAAAGCTATAAAAAAACTTATAAAAAAAGCAAAAAAAGAGTTTATTTAAACTCTTTAAAGTTTTGTCTTAGAGCTTCATATGCAATAATAGATACGGAGTTTGCCATATTTAGACTTCTTGCATCATTTGTCATAGGAATTGTAATACATCCTTTTTCATTTTTTGCTAATAAATCTTCAGGTAAACCTGCATCTTCTCTACCAAAATAAAAGTAGTCCCCTACTTCATAATTAGCTTCAAAATATACTTGCTGTGTTTTTGTCGTAGCAAAAAAATGTCTATCATTAAGTGGATTTTTAGACCAAAACTCTTCAATATTTTCATATTCAGTAATATCTAAATCATACCAATAATCAAGTCCAGCTCGTCTTACTTCTTTTTCTGTTATTTCACCAAAGCCATATGGCTTTATTAAGTGTAGTCTACAATTTAAAGCAAAAGCAAGTCGCCCAATAGTTCCCACATTCCCTGGAATCCTAGGCTCTAATAAAACAATATTAAACACTATAAAATTACCGTTTTGTTGCCATAAACAAAAACTTTGTCTTCAAGTAAGAGTTGTAAAGCATTTGATAATACAACTTTTTCTACATTTTTCCCTGCGATTCTCATATCTTGCCAAGAAAATGTATGATCAACTCTAACAACATCTTGGGCAATAATTGGACCTTCATCCAAATCATCAGTAACATAATGAGCTGTAGCACCTATAATTTTAACACCTCTATGATGTGCCTGTTTATAAGGGTTTGCTCCAATAAATGCAGGTAAAAATGAGTGATGGATATTTAAAACTTGTTGAGGAAACTCTTGTACAAATTTTGGAGTTAAGATTCTCATATATTTAGCTAAAACTATAAGTTCTGGGTTATACTCTTTTATTTTTTCTATTACTAAATCTTCATGTGCTTCTCGCTCTAGGCCTTCTGCACTTATACAATGAAATGGAATGTCAAACTTCTCTACTAAGTCTTTAAGATAGTCATGATTTGCAATTACTGCTTTGATATTTGCTTCTAACTCTCCATCAAGATATCTAATAAGTAAATCACCTAGAACATGTGACTCTTTTGTAGCAAGGATTACAATATCTTTTTTTGCTTTTTCTCTTAGTTTAACTTGTGACTCTTTAGGTAGAACTTCTGTTAACTCTTTTAAAAGAATTTTTGAATTTACATCACCGGTTATTACTGTTCTCATAAAGAATTTTTTTGTTTCAGCATCAACATATTCAGCATTTTGTTCAATATTTAAATTATTTGCAAAAAGAACTTTAGATACGTTGTATACTAAACCTTTTGAATCAGAAGTGTTTATTAGAAGTATGTACTCTTTCATTTTATTCCCATATAATAGTATTATTCCCGTTTTAAGATTGGAATAATACCATTATTTTTATTAAATCATTTGTGCTAACTCTTCTTTATACGCTACTAAATCAAAATCTTTTACTCTTGAAACACCAGATTCTACTGCTGCATTTGCAACTGCACTTGAGATTTCTACAATAAGTCTTTTATCAAATGGTTTAGGAATAATATAATCTTTTGAAAATGTCAAATGATCTCCAAATATTGCTTTTACTTCAGCAGTAACTGGTTTTTTAGCTAAGTCTGCAATTGCATAAGCAGCTGCTTTTTTCATTTGCATATTTATTTTTTTAGCTTGAACATCTAATGCTCCTCTAAAAATAAATGGAAAACCAAGTACATTATTTACTTGATTATTAAAATCACTTCTTCCAGTTCCAACTATTGCTTTATCTCTTATTTTAAATATATCATCTGGAAAAAGTTCAGGAGTTGGATTTGCTAAAGCAAATACAATTGGTTCATCAGCCATTACAGCAATATGTTCTTCAGTAAAAGTTCCAGGTCTTGATAATCCTAAAACTACATCAGCCTCTCTAAAAGCTTCTAGTTTTGTCAAAGAATCTTTTATAGAAAACTCTTTTTTATATTTATTTAAATCATCTCTACCATCATGAATAACACCCTTAGAATCACACATAATAATATTTTCTACTCCAACAGCTTTATACATTCTAGCACATGAAATAGCAGCAGCCCCTGCTCCTACAACAATAACTTTTAAATCTTCAAGCTTTTTTCCTATGATTTCACAAGCATTTATTAATCCAGCAGTTGTAATAATTGCTGTTCCATGTTGATCATCATGCATTACTGGAATATCAACCTCTTCTATTAATCTTCTCTCTATTTCAAAACACTCAGGTGATTTAATATCTTCAAGGTTAATACCACCAAATGTTGGTGAAATTGCCTTACATATAGATACAAACTTATCAACATCTGTTTCATCCACTTCAATATCAAATGAATCAACAGCAGCAAATTTTTTAAATAATACAGCTTTACCTTCCATAACTGGTTTTGATGCAACTGCACCAATATTACCAAGACCAAGTACAGCTGTACCATTTGATATAACAGCAACAAGATTTTTCTTAGCTGTATATTTAAATGCATTATCTGGATCTTTTTCAATTTCTAAACAAGGAAATGCAACTCCTGGTGTATATGCCAAGGCTAAATCTCTTTGTGTTCCAAGTTTTGTTGTAGTTCCAATTTCCAATTTACCCGGTTTTGGAAACTGGTGATAATCTAAAGCTTCTTCTTTACTTACTGGTTTACTCATAAATAACCCCTTTATTTATTTTTGTAAAATTGTAACCAATCGAAACTTAAAAGTTATATTTTATAGTAATTTTAGCTAGTTTTATTTATTTTTAAGTATTTTTTACATTATTTTTACATAACTTTGACATTTTTTATACATTTTTATTTATTCAATAACTCCTATTATTGAAAATCTTCCACAATCTTTATTATTTCTATATGAAAAATATGGCTCATTGGAACATTTTGTACAAATATTTGATACTTCTATATTCATCACCCCAATATCATTGAGTTGTTTTACATTTATTCCTTGTAAATCAAGATATCTATTTTTACAAAACTCTTTTCCAAAAGATTTTATAGCAATATTTTCCAGTTCAGGGGAAACTTCATAACAACATTTTTGTATAGATGGACCAAAATAAGCATTTATATCTTCTACCTTACATTCTAGTTCTTTTATCATCATAAGTGCTGATTTTTGAACTATATTTAAAAAAGTAGAGTTTCTTCCTGCATGAACTACTGCAATTACACCTTTTTTATTATCACTTAATAATATAGGTATACAATCAGCTACCATTACCATTATAGGTAGATTCTTCTCTTTAGTAATCAAAGCATCACAGTTATCTATCAATAAAGGTGAATTAAAATCAACAATTTTTATATTTTCCCCATGAACTTGGTTCATATATCTCAATTTTGATATATCAAAATTATATTTTTGAGAGAGTTTCAATCTATTTTTATCTACACTATTTTTCAAATCATCTACATGATAGGCTACATTGCCATCATCTTTAGTTGTTATTATCTTTTTAATAGTGTCCATATTTTTCCCAAATTCTTTTTATATTAATTTATCATAATTTTTTTAATATCCTCTTATTAATCTTTGGGTAGAATCAGATTTTATTTTAAGGAAATCAATGTCGCAAGAAAAAGAAAAATTTTTTATATTTGGTAATCCCATAGAACACTCAAAATCTCCTCAAATGCATAACAGTGCTTTTGAACATCTAAATTTAAACTCATTTTATGATAAGTATTTATTAACAGATGGTAAGAAGATTAAAGAGATTTTTAATTCAGAAAATATTAAAGGTGCTAATATAACAGTTCCTCATAAAGAGGATGCTTTTAAGTTAGCTGATGAAGTTGTAGGAATAGCAAATGAAATTGAAGCTGTAAACACTTATGTAAAAAAAGATGATAAGATTTTTGCTTACAATACAGATGCACCAGGATTTTTGAAAGCTATAAGTGATTTTGGAAAAATCAAATCAGTACTTATTTTAGGTGCTGGTGGTACTGCAAAAGCTATAGCTATGGCTTTAAAAGAAGAAAATGTTGAAGTAAGAATACTAAATAGAAGTGCTGAAAAGCTAGTTTTTTTTAAAGAACAAGGCTTTAAGACTTATACTTGGGGTAATTTTCAAATGAATCATTATGATTTAATTGTAAACTCTACAACTGCAGGACTAAATAATGATGACTACCCTATCAAAAAAACTACACTTGAAAGTATCTTTTTAAATGCAAAATACGCTTTTGATTGTATATATGGAAAAGAGACTCCATTTTTAAAACTAGCACTAGCAGAAGGCTTAAAAGCAAAAGATGGTGAAGATATGCTTTTATACCAAGGTGTTCTTGCATTTGAACTCTTTACAGACACAAAAGCCGATGAAAGCTTAATTAGAGTGATGAGAGAAGCTTTAAAAAAAGATCCATCTGAAGATATAATTGATGATGAAGAACAAAAGTAAGAGAGTTTTATGAGATTAATTTTAGCTATTCTAATCCCATGGCTCAACTTTTTTACTATAGGTAAGCCAATTGCTGGAATAATTTGTTTAATTTTACAAATTACAATCATAGGTTGGCTTCCTGCTGCTTTATGGTCAGTATATTCATTGAGTCAATATAATACTGATAAAAAAATCAAAAATTTTATGAATAAAGAAGAAGAGATATAAGAGGCTTATATTTATAGAGTTCTATTCATTTTTAATTAATAGAACTTTGATAAGATAGATACACTTATATTTATTTTAAAAAATACAAAGGAAATAGATGAAACATATTAAAAAAATATCAGACTATGCCATTGTTGGTGGATTAGGTGCAATTTTAATTACAGGACTTGTTGGTTGTGGAGATAGCTCAAATAACAGACAAGGTCAAAACGATGCTTTTACGAATGCTAGTCAAAAGCAAGGTGCCTTTGTAATCATTGAAGAGAGTGCCAATGGTCAATATGCCATAGCAGATGAATTCCCTGCTACTAAAACTACTGTCGTTTTAAGAAAACCAGATGGAAGTGAGCGAATATTAACACAAGAAGAGATAGATAAACTTGTAAAAGTAGAAAATGCAAAAATAGAAGCAGGAACATCACCATTAACAAACCCTGAAATGTCAAGTGGTGGAATGGGACTTGGTGGAGTTTTATTATCATCAATTGCTGGTGCAATGATAGGTTCATGGATAGGAAATAAACTATTCAACAACCAGAATTTCCAATCACAAAGAAGAACACAATATAAATCTCCTCAAACATACTCTAAAAGTCAAAGTTCATTTACAAAAGCAGCTAGCTCAAGTAAAACTTCTACTTCAAGTAAAAAAAGTGGCTTTTTTGGAGGAAGCAGTTCTTCAAAATCTAGTTCATCTTTTGGGTCTAGATCATCTGGTTTCTTTGGTGGCTGATTAATGAAATTACAAAAATTAGAACCTCTTACAAAAGAGTACTTAGAATCTATAGGATTTGTGTGGCATACAGATGAAGATGAAACTTCATACATAGCAGATGAGATAGTTCAAGTAAGTGAAGATGAGGCAAATGCCTATTATGAAGCAACAAATGAATTGTATGATATGTTTTGTGAGGCTGGTGATTATGTTATAGATAATAATCTATTTCATGAGATAAATATTCCATTTAACTTAGTAAACCTTATAAAAGAATCTTGGGAAAATGATGTACATTGGCATCTTTATTCAAGATTTGATTTAGCAGGTGGTGTTGATGGTAAACCTATTAAACTAATTGAATTTAATGCAGATACCCCAACTGCAGTTTTTGAAACAGCAATTATTCAATGGGCTATGTTAAAAGCAAATAATCTAGATGAAGCTAGTCAATTTAACAACTTATATGATGCTCTAAAAGATAACTTTAAAAGAATCATCACTATGGAAGACGACATAGAAAAGTTTGAAGAGTATTATAAAGATTTAGGATGGAAGATACTTTTTTCATCTATTGCCTCAAGTGGCGAAGATATAAATACAACAAAACTTTTACAGCATATTGCAAGTGAAGCTGGCTTTAATACTGATTTTGAATTTATAGATAAGGTTCAATTCAATGATGAAGGTATCTATAAAGATGATATAAATTTTGAGTTTTGGTTTAAACTTATTCCTTGGGAAAATATTGCTATAGATGAGAGTGAATTAGCTTTGATACTAGAAGATATAATCTTAAATAAAAAAGCTATTATTTTCAATCCTGCATATACATTAATGTTCCAATCAAAAGGTTTTATGAAAGTACTTTGGGATTTATACCCAAATCATCCACTTTTACTTGAAACTTCTTTTGAACCTCTTGTTGGTAAAAAACAAGTTGAAAAAAGATGTTTTGGAAGAGAAGGTGCAAATGTTGCTATTATAAATAGTGATAACTCATTAGATATGAAAACTGATGGTGATTATGAAGGCTTTAAAGCTATCTATCAAGAGTATGTAGAGCTTCCAACTGATGAAAAAGGAGATTCTTACCAAGCTGGAGTATTTTATGCTTATGAAGCTTGTGCTTTAGGATTTAGAAAAGGTGGAAAGATATTAAACAATATGTCAAAATTTGTAGGACATATTATCAAATAAACAAGAAAGTCTCTTGTTTATTTGGCTAAAAAACTTTCATCTTCTTTTTTCATATAATCCAATAAAACTTCAAAACTTTTTTCTATATTTTTAAAAACTTTTACCAATAAAACAGGTGTATGTGAAAGTTTATTATCTAAATTTTCACCTCTTTTACTATCATCTCTTAAATCAATTTTACCATCAACTAAAACAATATCATATTTTCTTTTTCCATCCATAAAACAGATACTAAAAGGAATGAAATACTCCTGCGAATCATCAGCATAATACCAACTTGGTTCTCGTCTTAATATTACAAAAGGCAAGTTGCTATCTATTTTGCATTGAAGTAAGAGTTTTTTATTAAAAACAATTTTTCTCATATTTTCTATATTTATAATAGAATTATCTAATCTCTTTTGTACTCTTTTGTATAAAAATTTCCAAAGAAGTGAATTGATAGTTCTCGTACCATCAAGGTGTCCTAAACTCTCTTCACTTGGATAATATATGTTAGTCATGAGTTATATCATACATTTTAATATGCTTTTCTAAATTAGAAAAATCAACATCTTTATTAAGTTCTATATCTAAGTCCATCAAAACAAGATTCTTGATATTAAATTTTTCTAATTTTACAAAATCTTTTGATGTAGTTAATATAGTAAACCCTTTATATGATTTTTCAACTACCTCTATATCTAATTTAGTAAAACTATAATGGTCAGGAAAAGAGATAAGTTCACATGGTTTTGGAACAAAATCCAAAAGTCTTTTTGCCTTTGAAATTGCGGTTAATATTACTATATTAGAAGGTAACTCTTCTATAACCTTTCCATCTTTTTTAAACTTTACAACTCTATTAAAATCAACACCTTCTTTTAAAACCATATTTGCAGTTGCATACATCATTTTAGGCTCTCTATATCCACCACTTGGTAGACAAAAGATATTATCAGGTTCTTTTTTAGGTCGTAGTAGTATATCAAACTTATTTATTTGATATTTTGAAAATCCATCATCTAAAAAGACTAATTTACAGCCAAGCTCTTTTGCTTTTATGATAGCTTTTACTCTATCTTCACTAACTATTACAGTAGCTTTAGGTAGAGATTTAGATAAAAGCATAGCTTCATCTCCACTAGTTTGAATATCTTCTAAAATCTTTCCATTTTGGCTTATGACATAAAGTCCTTCGGACTCTCTACCATACCCCCTTAATATAACTGCTACATCTTTTTTATCTTTTGCTAAAGCTATTGTAATAGGAGTTTTACCACTTCCTCCAACGATTAAATTTCCTACAGAAATAATAGGTATTCCAAAGTCTTGTTTTTTTGAAGAGATTCTTTTAAAAGAAATGATTATCATATAAATTAAAGTAAAAGGAATAAATAAAAAAGAGATAAATTTTTGAAAAGGAGTTGGAAAGAAGAGATATTCTTCTATCCAAATATTAAGTTTTTGTTTTAGCAACAATTATACCCACTCAGAGGCTATATCAATAATTTGATCACAGATATAATTTACCTCTTCAGTTGTAAGTCCTGGATAAATAGGGATTGATAGAATTTGTTGATATGAAGTTAAAGCTCCACCAAACTCTGTAATTTTTATACTATATTTGCTTTTATAATAATGTAAAAGATGTAAAGGAATATAATTTAACCCTGTACTAATACCTCTTTCTTTTAACTCTCTTGCAAAAGCATCTCTATTTCTAGAGATTTTAATAATATAGTGTGTAAAAATATGCTCGTCTTTTTGCTTAGGAATTTCAATATGTTTTACGCCAGTTAATCTTTCTTTATAGGTTTTTGCTATCTCTTTTCTTCTTTTTATAAAACTATTTGTTTTTTTAAGTTGTGCAAGAGAAAAAGCTGCATCAAGTTCACTTAAATCATATTTATGACCAATATCAACAACATCATAAATATAATCAAGGTTTCCATAATCATCAAATGTAGTTGTAACAGCATGAGTTCTTAATAGTTTTGCTCTAGAAGCTAGTTCTTCATTATTTGTAACAATTACACCACAGTTACTTACATCTGTTTTACCATTTGATGGATTTGTTGAAAATACTGTCATATCAGCATTTAAAGAACCAACTGTTTCATCGTTATATGTAACTCCAAGGGCAGAAGTACAATCTTCTATTAGAATAATTTCATACTTTTTACAAATAGCATATAACTTATCCAAATCAGGTGTCTGACCACCAACAAAAGAGATAATAGCACCTCTAAGTTTTTTAGAACTGTTAGCTTCTAATGCTTTTTCAAACTTATTTAAATCAATATTCATATCATCAATATTTATATCAATAAAAATAGGCTCAGCATCAAAATGTCTTACAACCTCTGGTACATTTACAAAAGAGTTTACAGACATTAATATTTTGTCCCCTCTTTTTAGTTTAATTGCACTAAGAGCTAAATGTAAAGCAGCTGTACCATTACATGTGGATATAGCATATTTTGCCCCTATGAATTTTGACATATTCTCTTCAAATTCAATAACTTTAGAATTATCTTTTTTTAATTCTAAAACTGTTTTTAACTGACTTAATTCTTCTTCACCTACCGAAGACTTATAAAAAGCTATTTCTTTCATATTAACTCCATTTGATTTTTGCAATTGTTGGAAGTTTACCTTTAAAAGCATTAGCTTTCATTCTATAAACTAACATATCTATAAGTTTTTCATCAACACCATTACTTATTAACTCTTCTTTTGGAACCCCTTCATCAACTAACTTTTTAAGTACTGAATCCATCTGTTTATAAGAGTATCCAAGTTCATCTTCATCACTTTGACCTTCCCATAAATCTGCACTTGGTCGTTTTTCTAAAATAGAATCAGGAACTCCAAGGAATTTACCAAACTCATATTCATCACTTTTGTACATTTCACCTATTGGATTAATAGCACAAGCCACATCTCCAAAAATAGTTCCATATCCTAAAAGTATCTCACTTTTATTTGATGTACCTACAACTAAAGAGTTATCTCGTGCACTTACATCATATAAAACTGACATTCTCATTCTAGCACTAAAGTTACCAATCCTTAGTTTATCATTATTCATAAATTTTTCATGGGCTTCAACCATAGGAGCAATCTCTACTATTTCATAAGCGATATTAAACTTTTCACACACTTCTAGGGCATGTTTAACGCTTCCTTCGCTTGAATAATGAGATGGCATTAAAACACAACTCATCTTATCTGCAAAAGCTTCTTTACAAAGTATTGCAACAATTGCAGAGTCTAAACCACCGGATAAACCAACAGTTACTCTTTGCAAACCAGCGTTGCTTACTTCAGTTTTTAAAAATGTTATTAATTGTTCTTTTATATTATTCCATTGCATAATTTTTATCCTTTAATAAATTATATCTCATTTATTTTTGTTTTTTCATAAATTTCTTCAAGAAATTCTTTATTATTCTCTCGTACAAGCTCTTTTTTTCTAAGTAAATTCTCTTTTATATCGTATAACTCTTCTAAATCAAAATAATCTAAGAACTTTGGATTTATCTCAGTTTGTTCACCCGTGCTTGAGATTAAACTTTTTATTTCATTAATTATATAATCTTTTTCTTCCATCAATTCTCTTTCACTAATTTATCTAATATGGTAGTTAAATATAACTCTGTTTTCTCTTCCCCAAAATCTTTTTCACTACTTACACAACAACCACAACATGTACCTGCATCTGTTTTCTCGCCAATATCTTTTAGATTTTTTGCGCCATTTTCTTTTATTGCATACAAAATTTCCCCTAAAGTAACTTTCTTACACGAACAAACTTCATGGGAATGATGAAACTTTTTAGCCATTAACTATTTCTCCTAAAACATCTTTACAATAAATTTTTTTTTTAACTTTCCCAAAATCACCCTCCACCATCAAGCAATGTCTACATTCAGTTCCAGCATGAGTTTTATCTTGTAAATCTCCTAGACTTTTTACACCATAATTTAATACAGCATTTTCTATATCATTTACTGTAATTTTTAAACAATTACAAACTTCATAATCTTTATCAAAACTTTCTAACAATTATATTTTCCTACTCTTTTTTATCAATTCATATGCTTCGTTTATCTCTTGTAGTTTTTTTGTTGCTTCATCAATGATATTTTGTGTAGCACCCTGCCCTGAGATAATATCTGGATGATGTTTTTTAACTAGTTTTCTATAATTATTTTTAATAGTTTTATCATCATCATCTTTATTTGATTCTAAAATCTCATATGCTTGTTCAAGTGTTGTCTCATGATTTTGAGCTTGAGAAGCATAAAAGTTTTTAAAAGCATTAACCATTTGATTAAAGTCATTAGTCTTTATCTCTAAGGCATTTGCTATATCTTCACAAATCATTTGCTCAGCTTCACTAAAACTTTTGTCAATAAATGCTAAATTTAGAAGATATTCTAATATTTTTACTCTTTTGTGGTACTCTCTTTTTGTAAGTTTAAGAAGCTTTTGTGAAAGCTCTAAGGTATTATCAAAACTTTTTTTCTCGTTTGTATATATACTTTTTAACTTCTCTCTTATCTCTTCACTATTTTCAAAGTGACTTGATATATCATTAAAGGTATGTTTTAGCATCTCTGCTTCTAATTCACAAACTGCCCCATCAGCTTTTGCAACTTTTGCCATAAGTGCAACCAAAAGCCCTGCTTCATGATGAAGTAAATCGCCTTGGAAATTCTCTTTTATATTAAGTTTAATATTTTCAAATTTTTCTGTTTTATAACCTCTTGCTATAAAATATAAAACTACACCAATAAAAAGTAAAACTAATAATTTCATTTAACACCTTTTTAAATAATTAGATAGATTTTATCAAAAATAAGGTAAAATCTTTCCTTTAATAAACAAATGGAGACATTATATGTTTGGAATGGGATTTATGGAAATCATGCTTATTGCGATAATCGCAATTATTGCGCTAGGACCTGAAAAGTTACCTGATGCAATGGTATCAGTTGCACGATTTTTTAAAAAATTTAAAAGTGGTCTTGAAGATGCAAAATCTACTTTAGACAATGAACTAAATATCTCTGATATGAAAGCAGAAGCAAATAAATTTAAAAATCAAATAGAAGATGCAAAATCATCAGTTACTGGATTTGATGAATTTAACCTAGGTGTTAATGATATTTTAAATGATGATAAAAAAGATGATAAAAAGAAAGCAGAAAAAGTGTCATTCAAAACAAAAAAAGAACCAAAAGAAAAAACAGAAGAAGTTAAAGAAGTTAAAGAAGAAGTAGCCCAGGCAACTTCTAATGCTAGCGATAAGTTTAAAGTTAAAAAAGAGTCTAAAGAGGATAATGCCTAATGTTAGAAGATTTAAAACCTCATATTGCAGACCTTAGAAAAAGGCTTATGGTTTCAATAGCTGCTTTAGTAGTAGCATTTTTTGCTTGTTTTTTCTTTTATGAACCTATTTTAGAATGGATGATGTTACCAGCAAAAGCTATTCTTCCTGCTGGTTCATCAATGGTTGCAATTGAAATTCAAGAGACATTTTTCACAGCTTTAAAAGTTGCATTTTTTTCTGGATTTATAGTCTCCTTACCTGTTATATTTTGGCAACTATGGTTATTCTTAGCTCCTGGACTATATGAACATGAGAAAAAACTTGTTTTTCCATTTGTATTTTTTGCTACATTAATGTTCCTTATTGGTTCAAGTTTTGCTTACTATATAGTTGTTCCTTACGGATTTGATTTTTTGATTAATTTTGGTTCGACTGTAGTTACTGTATTTCCAAGTATTGGTAAATATGTTGGATTTTTTACAAAACTATTATTTGGTTTTGGTGTGGCATTTGAGTTACCTGTTATCACTTTTTTCCTAGCAAAAATTGGATTAGTTGATGATAGAATGTTAAAAGACTTTTTTAAATATGCAATTGTATTAATTTTTATACTTGCATCACTTTTAACGCCACCTGATGTTTTAACACAATTTTTAATGGCTGGTCCACTTATATTTCTTTATATTGTTTCTATTTATATTGCAAAAGTATTTAACCCTGCGGATACATCATTAGATGATGAAGAATAATTTGGACCCCCTCAAAACATCTAGCTATGATTACTTTTTACCTAAAGAACTCATAGCTAGTAAACCTTTGTACCCTGCTGATAGTGCCCGTCTTTTAGTCTATGATAGAAATAGCAATACCATAACTCATACTACATATAAACATCTTCTTGATTTTTTGCCAGAAGATTTAAATATATTTTTAAATGATACAAAAGTAATTAAAGCAAGAATCTACGGACAAAAAGATAGTGGTGGGAAAACAGAACTACTATTTAATAAACCACTCTTTATGAATAGATATCAAGTCATGATAAAAGGCAAAGTTCAAAAGGGGAGTAAACTCTTCTTTGATGATAATTTAATAGCTGAAGTTTTAGAGTTAAATGAAGATGGTACGAGAGTTGTAAAATTCTTTCAAGATGAAAAACAACTAGAGTTTGAAGCATTAATTGAGATATTAAATAAAATTGGGCATTTACCACTTCCTCACTATATGAACAGAGAAGATGAAAAAGAGGATGAAAAAGATTATCAAACTCTCTTTGCTAAAAATTATGGTGCGGTTGCAGCACCAACAGCATCACTGCACTTTACAGATGAACTTTTAGAAGAGCTAGATAATAGTTACAATATTAACTACTTAACACTTCATGTGGGAGCTGGTACTTTTAAACCAGTAGATGCAGAAGATATTTTAGAACATCCAATGCATAGTGAATACTTTGAAATTTCAAGGGAAAGCTTAGAAGATTTAAAACAAGATAAAAAAATACTAGCAGTTGGAACAACAGTTACTAGAACAATAGAGTACTTTGCTAGAACAAATAAGATTCAAGGTGAATGTGATTTGTTTTTAAATCCAGCAAATAAGCCAATAAAAGTAGACCATCTACTTACAAACTTTCACTTACCAAAATCAACTCTTATCATGCTTATAGCATCTTTTGTTGGTTTAGAGAAGACTTTAGAGATATATGAAACTGCTGTAAAAGAGAAATATAGATTTTTCTCTTATGGTGATGGAATGCTAATAATATAAAAGAAAAAGGTCCCTTAAAATTGGGACAAATTTAAAGGAGATAAAAATGCCAAAATACGTACTATTTGACACAGAAACAACAGGAAACCAAGAAGAAGATAGAATCATACAAGTAGGAGCTATGATTGTAGATGCTAAAGCTCCAATTGAAGTTTATGATGAGTTATGTTTTTCTGATGTTGAGATAAAACTTGAAGCAATGGAAGTTCATAATATAACACCTGATATGATTATAGGTAAGCCAGAAGCAACACAAACAAAGTTTTACCAAAAATTACAAGAGTATAATAATTCATCAAACTATTTAATAGCACATAATATAAACTTTGATTTAAGTATGATAAAAAAAGAGGGTTTTGAATCACAATATCAGTTATTAGATACCTTAAGATGTTCACAACACTTATTTCCTGAACTTCCATACCATAGACTACAATACCTAAGATATGCACTTGATATCTATATGGATGAAGAGGAAGAAGCAGCAAAACACAATATAACTATCAAAGCCCATGATGCCATTGGAGATGTTTTGGTTATGAAACTATTTTTATCACAACTAGTTGCAAAATGTAGAACTGTTTATCCTGATTATAATCCTATGGAAAAGTTAGTTGAGCTTACAAAAACTCCTGTTTTCATACAAACATTTAAATTTGGGAAATATAAAGGAAGAGATACGACTGATGTTGTAAAAGAAGATCCTAGTTATATTATGTGGATGATGAAAAACATGGACATGGATGAAAATCTAAAATATACACTAGAAAAATTAACATCAAAAGTAAATGACTACTAACAAACATATCAAAATCCTCTATGTAGAGGATGATGAGATAACTAGGGAAAATGGAATTGAGTATCTAGAAAACTATTTTGAACATATTTATGAATCAAAAGATGGTCTAGATGCTCTAAAGAAGTTTGAACAAATCAATCCTGATATTATTATTACAGATATACAAATGCCAAAAATTGATGGCCTAGAGTTTATAAAAAGAGTTCGTCAAAAAAATAAAGAAGTGCAAATTATTGTTTTAACAGCATACTCCCATAAAGAGTATTTATTAAAAGCTATCGAACTTCAACTAATAAAATATCTAATGAAACCAATCAAAGAGTATGAACTAAAAGCTGCCCTTGAACTTTGCATAAATAATTTAGAATATAATAAAACAAATGTAATACAGCTAAATGAGAACTCTTTTTTTGATAAATACAATCACACTCTTTTTGTAAATAATGAACTTATAAAATTAAGAACAAAAGAGACTGACTTATTGACTCTACTTTTGAACAACAAAGATAGATTTGTGACATATGAAGAGATAGAAAACTATGTTTGGAAAGATTTCCCTATGACAAAAGATGCTTTAAAAACTTTAATTAAATATTTAAAACAAAAAATCTCAAAAGATATTATCTCAAATCAAAATGGTGTTGGATATAAAATAAATGTATGATTTAACTGCTGCATTATCATATGGAATAACATTTGGAATTTTAATTATGACAGTAGTATATACTTTTATACGATATATTTATTCAAAAGAGCTTTTTTATCTAAGCTATTTTTTTATGCAATTTTTTTCATTGCTATATATAGTTTTATATAGTGAACTTTTTTATAAAACAGTTTTTTTACAAGATTTATCACTCTTTCTTGCCACAATATTTGCTATTGTTTTTGCTATAAGATTTTATGAGGGCAAATTTCTTCCTGAAATTACAAATAATACAGAACTAATTATAAATACCTTACTACTTATTTTTATAATACTAACAGCCTTTTATCACTATATTTTATTTGAATATCTACCTTATACCATCATATATGCAATACTTTTTATATCAATCATATTTAATTTAAAACAAGGGTTTAAAGCCTCTTCTATCTATGTTATTGGGTGGTCTTTGATTTGTCTTATTTTATATATTCTAGACTTTAAAACTTATTTTAAAACACATACAAATCTAGACTTAGTTTTAATTGCTTTTGCAATAGAAGCTATTTTGTTTACTATTTCTGTAGCATATAAATATAATCTTTTAAAAAAAGAGAATGTAGAGATAGAATCAATGCTTCTACAGCAATCAAAACTTGCCCAAAGTGGAGAGATGATTGCAAATATAACCCACCAGTTTAGACAACCTTTAAATAATCTATCTTATATATTAATCAATATAAAAAAGAAATATGAAAATAATCTTTTAGAAAAAGAATACTTTGATAAAAAGACTTCCCAAGCAAATGAGCAAATAGAGTTTTTATCAAATACTATTGAAAACTTTAGGAATTTTTACACAAATAACAAAGATAAAGAGGATTTTGAGATAAAAGAAGTAATTGAAAATTCACTTACTATCTTGCATGCAGATATAAAAAAAACAGAAGTAGATTTAAAATCAACTTTTAACACAAATGAACAAGTTAGAGTTCATGGCATAAAAAATGAATTAGCTCAAGTCATAGTAGCAATTATTTCAAATGCACTTGATGCAATAAAAGATATTGAAAATCCTAAAATAATTATTGAAATTGACTCCAATAATGCAGATGTAACCTTATCAATAAAAGATAATGCAAATGGAATAAAACCTAAAATCTTAAATAAAATTTTTGAACCATACTTTTCAACAAAAGCTGATGGAACAGGACTTGGGTTATATCTATCTAAAATGATTATTGAGAAGAGTTTCCAAGGGAGTATTGACGTAGAAAGTAGCCAAGAAGGAACTACTTTTTACATCAAAATTGAAAAAACAATCTAAACTATTTTTTGGGATAAAAGAAACGTATTTCTCTTTTTACTTGTATGTTTTTATTCTCTTTAGCATAAAATAAAAGAGTAACTTTTGGATTTACTAGTTTGTTCTTTGTTGCCAAAATCATTACAGTTTTTCTTTTTTCTTTTGGATTTAAACTAAATGGTTTAAATCTTTTAATTGTTATATCTTTATTTAAAACTTCCATATCAAAGGTATATTTTTTATCAGCACTATTATGAATAGTCAATAAATAGTTATTTACAACCCTTCCTTCATCATCTATTTTATATAATTCTGTATTTTTATTTATATTTACTAAAAAGGGCTCTTTTTCTGACATGAAATAAGCTGTAAAAAGTACACAAATAACAAGTGAAACTATATATACAAGATTTTTAGGATTTAAAAACTTTTCTATTTTTTCTAATAAAACACTGTTTGTACTTCCCCAATAAATCAAAGACTTTTTGCCAAGTTTTCCCATAACAGAACTACAAGCATCTGAACACTCTAGGCAGTTTATACATTCAACTTGTAAACCTTTTCTTATATCTATATGCGTAGGACAAACTTTCACACAAGCTTCACAAGTAGTACACTCTTCATTTCCAGACCACTGTTTTACATTAAAAATACTTTTTTCATTGTTTGGGTAAATCATTCCACCTCTATTGTGATTATAAACAACTTGTTTTGTATTGTTATCATATAGAACTGATTGGATTCTTGAGTATGGACATACATATGTACAAAAATGCTCTTTCATAAACACAATGTCATATACTAAAAAGGTCACAATACTAAATATAAACATTACTAATATAAGGTGTTCTTGTGGTCTTTTCATGTATTCAAAAAAGTCTTCAGGAGGTACAAAATAAAACATAAAATTAATAGCTATTATAAAAGATAAAATTATCCATAAAATCAAGCCAATATATTTTTTAATTTTATTAGATGTTTTACTATAATCAATATCTTTTTGCTTATTTTTGATTCTTCGCAATTTTAATAAAAAAGTTTCTATTAAGTCTCTGTAAACTACTCTAAATATAGTCTGAGGACATGCCCAACCACACCAAACTCTTCCAAACATTGAAGTCATTGCAAATATACCAATAAATAAAAACATCAATAAAAATGGCATGATAAATAGTTCGTTCATATTGTATACATTTCCAAGAAAATGAAAGTCATAACTTACAAATGATAACAGTAGCATATGATTACCATCTATTTTAATGAAAGGCGTTACCATTATAAAAATAGTAAGTATAAGATAGGTAAGATATCTTTTTTTAGAATAACTCATAATTGTTCCTTTTAATTTTTAAAAGTATAAAAATTAAAAGTGTCAATTTGGTGGTAAATTAAATAATCATCGATTAAAAATATTTACCCGCATAAAACCGATGCTTGGAACTCATCAAATCTTTGTTCTTGAATTTTTAGTTTTTCAAGTAATTTATTATTTCTCTTTTTAGCTTCATATAACTCAAAAACAATCCCTTGTGCACTATTTACACTATCATCAACTTGTTTTTGTAGCTTGGCTGAAAGTGAAGCATAATGTTCTTTCTCTTTTCTTAACTCAGAGTTTGTCTTAAAGTTTTCACTTTTTAATGACATAATATGTTTTTTAAGTGATAGTATCTCTTTTTCATATCTTGTTGTTAAAGTAGAAAACTCAATATATTTTTTAACTTTACCGTTATTGTGGAAAATAGGAAGTATTGTAGAATAGGTGTTGTAAAACTCTCCATCTTTTGTCATCTTTTTACAAAGACCAACCCAAGTTTTACCTTTAGTAAGTAGTTCTTTTATTTCAAAATCGGAAATATCGCTATGATGAAAGATTACTTTATCATTGAAATCTTTTCCAATTATTTCATCTAATCCAAAACCAGAATTTATCAAAAACAGATCATTTGCTGATTCTATTTTAAAGTTTAAATCTAACTCACAAATAATATTATTTGAATCCAATATAGACATAAACTGTCTTAGCTCATTGTTTTTGATTGCAAGCTCTTTTTCATCTTCAATTTTTTTGATTGTATCTGACATTATTTTTAATGTAGTATTCAATTGCATAGGCTTTGCAATATAATTTGTAAGATTAAATTTTATCGCTTTTAATAAAAGATTTATCTCACTAAAGCTTGTAGTAATTAAAATGGGAAGGTTCCAATCTAATTCTCTTATTTTAGATAAGATTTTAATACCACCTAAATCTGGCATATCTACATCTAATAAAACAATATCAATTTCTACTTGATTATTTGCAAATACTTTTTGAGCTTCATCAATATTTTGACAAACCAACACTTTTTTAAAAAAACCTGCAAATATTGAAGAAGCGTTTTCTCTAATATTGTCATCTGCTTCTATATATAAAATAGTTGCTTTTGATAAATAATTTTTATCAAATGTACATTCTAAAGGCTGAGACATAACTAAATCCTTTATTTTAAAAATAATAATTTTATTATAGCATTTTTTATACTTAAAATAAAACTTAAACTATATATAGATAAATATTAAAGATTATTAATAGTAAATTTAAAAAAAAGATAGTAGTAAAAGATGATTTCCATCTATCTTTACAAATGGTGTTACCATTATAAAAATGGTAAGAAGAAGATAAGTAAGATATCTTTTTTAGAATAGTTCATAAGTTTCCCTTTTAATTTTTAAAAGTATAAAAATTTAAAAGTGGCAATTTGGTAGTATTTAATAAAATAGGTTTTATATAAATTTATAGAACTATTTAGCTACTATACTATGCACTTTTTATATCCTTTTTCAATGAATTAGATTTATTATTTAAAGTATCACTATCTAAAAATTTATTCTTTTCTGCTACTTTTTTCATATTCTCTTTGAATAATATCCTGTATATTATATTTTTGCTCACTTATAAAAAATGTTTCTTTATCTAACTTATTACCATAATATTCTCTTAACAAATCCCTTATTTTTGAAGCAGAATCATTAGAAACACTCACATCTCTTTCCACTTTTTCATCAACTGTTTTTGATTTGTACTCTGTTTTTTCAACTTTTTCATCAACAGATTTTGATTTATAGTCTGTATTTTCGTCACTTTTTATATTATTTAAGGGATTAGCTTTATTGTTTGAAGTATAGCTATTTAAAATGCCATCTCTTTCTGATACTCTTTTTTCATATTCTCTTTGGATACTATCTTGTATAACAAATCTTTTTTCCATAACAAGAAATCTTTCTTTATCTAAAGACTCTTCAAAATATTCTCTTTTATCATTAAAATATTCCCTTCCTGTATTATAAGTAGAAAAAAGATATTCAGCTGTTATTTTTTTTTCATAAGCCCAAGGTTTAGGTTCAGATTCACCTAAAAGTTCTCCTGTTTCAGGATCAACCAGCCGAATATCTTTTATATTATCCCACGACTTTACAGTAAAATCAAAAAAACTACTCACATGCCATTCTGCTTTTTCATCAATAGATTTTGAATTATAATCTATCTGTTCATCATTATGTTTTAACTCAAAATCAAATAAAACTTGATTTAGTATTTCATCTTCAGAAGTATTTGCTTTAGTAAATAAGGACAATGCTTTAGCATTTTCATTTGGCATATCTTCTTTAGGATAGAGTCTATTAATATCTTCAGCTGTTAAGTTTTTATATTCATCATAACTTATATCTTTAGGTGATACATCTTTTGCTAATAGACTACTAAATAAAGACTCACTACTATTTTCAACATTACTATTACTAGTTTGAGTTTTATTTGTAGAGTTAACATTATTACTTGCTTCTACTTGCATAATCTCTCCTTTTTATTATATATTTAATATTTTATAATAATTTTTATGTTATTTAATAATAATTTTATGGAAGTTTAATGCATATTATTGTGTTTTTATCTATTTTAAAGAATTGTTATACAAAAAGATAGTAATTAAAACTAAGAAGTAGAACATTTAAAACTATAAATGCCTCTTTTCGTACAATTGCAAGTAAAGAAACTACAATATAACTTACAAAAAACCAAAGTGGTGTTATAACTTCAAAAATTTCAAATTTTAGACCAATAGCATAATTTAAAAAACTATCTAACATACCTCCATATCCAATTAGATGTAAAAACAGTTCAATAGGATAAAAGATAGTAAAAAATATTGTGATAAGTGGAGAAAACAATTGTACAAAAGATGTTGTTCCAAAAAAATAATGCACTATTGGGTTAAAGCTAGCAAAAATCCAGATATTGAAAAATAGAAATAAAAATATCTTATTAAGATTTTGAAAGTATTTTATAAATAAGAATATATAAAATACTCCAATTATTGAGAACCCAAAAGAGATAGAAAATATATACGATGGAAAAAGTACAATTATAAATACAAAAGTAAATAATAGAGTCTCAAAAGAGACAAGCTTTATATTAGCTCTAAGTATAAATACTCCTAAAAACATCATAACAAAGGCTCTTAAAAGAGAGGGAACTAAGTTTGTAAAGATTAAATATAAAAACAAGATACTTAAAGTAATAATCAAAATATCAAATTTTTTGTTTCTATAGGGAAAATATCTATTATGAAAATAGTTATATGGGAAATATAGTATTGAATAAATTATAAAGGACAAAACACCAAGATGGAAGCCTGAAATAGCTATTAAGTGAGATATGGAATAAGTAGCAAAAACATCTCTTAATCTATCATTTGTAGGGATTGCTAAAAATATCGCTTCATATATTTCACTAATATCTTTATCTATATGTTGAGACTTAATTTTATAACTTAAATCTTTTTTGATACTACTTTTATATACTTTAAAAATATTAAAACTTTTAGTGTAAAAACCTTTTAGATACTCTATAAAAGAGACTTTTGATGTAAGTATTGAGATATCTACAAAATCTAGTTTCTCTAAATTTAAGGCTTTAGAAGTGGATGAAAAGAAAGTAAAATTCTCACCTTGGAATTTATAGATATCAAAATCTTCTTTTTCGTATTTATTAAAAACTTGGGCTTGAAGTTTATATATGGAATTTGCAGTAAAAATTTTATAGTTGTTATATTGAAAAAGTAGTGAAATAAAAAGAATGAGTATTAAAATAATACTAAAGAAAAGTAACTCTTTTTTGTCATTTATAAAATTTAATTTTTGCATTATTTATTCTACTAAATAATGTTTTAAATTATTTAGTAGAATATGTTTCTATTTAATTTTTTTCCAAATACTCATTTGAGATATTGTATGTTGATGTTTTCTTGCTGTCTCTTTTATCACAAAAGGAACATCAATAGTATCAAGAAGTTCGAATCTATCACTAAGGTTTTCTTTTAATGTATCTAAAGTTTTTACCTCTTTATTATCTCTAACATATCCACCTAACCAGTTTTGTTTTGGAGTATAGGCTTCAAGCCAAGTATATGGACTTAATAGTACTAAAAGACCATCTTTATTTACTCTATTTGGTATATCATCTAAGAATTTTTGAGGATAATATAACCTATCAATCAAGTTTGAACAAAAAATCAAATCATATGCTGTATAGATATCTTTTAAATTACAAGCATCACCTTGCATAAAGGTAACTCTCTCTTTGATTTCTTCCAAATCAAAATCTTTTAGGGCTACTGTTTTCTCTTCATATAACTCACCTTCTGTTGCTACTTTGAAAGTTAGACTATCATATTTTTTAAGTTTTATTCCTACACTAATAAAGTTAGCACTAAAGTCTATTCCTAATACCTCATCAAATATTTTTCCAAGCTCAAAAGAACTTCTTCCCACACTACAACCTAAATCAAGTGCTTTATCTTTTTTGATATTTTCTAAATAAGGTTTTAACACTTCAACAGAAGTTTTTGGGAAGTTCTTAACACAAAAACTCTCTTCTCCATAATGAAACTCACAATACTGAGAAATCTGTTCATCTGTTTCATATACATTATCGTTTAACCTAGTTCTGTACTCATTTTCACTTTTAACATATCTAAATCCAGCATGTTGGAAAAAATGCTTTCTAAAGGCATATCTTGCACTTCTTAATGTCTCATTTCCTAAACTAATAAATGATCCACCTTTCATTAAAGCATGTCTATCATCAAAAGTAGGAGTTGTAAAGTCATCATATACAGGATGTGTTTCAAATCCATCAAGCGGATACATAGGAGTTATACTCCACTGCCATACATTTCCAATAACATCATAAAACTCACCCATAGGATATTTATCCACTGGTGTTTGATTAAAATACTTTAATCCTATGTTTGCCTCACACTCTTGTGCTTTTACATAATCATTTAATCTATAAAACTCATCTTCACTTGGAAGTCTAACTTCATAACCTAATTCTTCACTCTTATACTTACAAAAAGCTTCTGCTTCATATACGTTTATATCAACAGGATAATTTAAAGGTAACTCTACTACTCTATTTATCTCTCTTAAATAGTATTTATCTTCTTTTTTTATCCAAAATACTGGCATCTTACTTTGTGTAAAGTCTAACCACTTCAATCCATCTTTACTAAAGTAATGTAGTTTGTTATAACCACCCTCTTTTACAAACTCTAAGAACTCACCATTTGATACTAAATACTTACTAGCTTTAAACTCTTTAATATCTGCCTTATGGAAAGCAAACTCATTATCCCATCCATAATACTCTGGTTTATTGTGTTCTTTTTCAAGTAATACTTCTCCACTCTCTACTGCTACTAATTCATTTTGAGGATATGTTTGACTTCCTTCATTATTATAAGTAAATAGTTCATCATCTTTAAAGTATTTTATATCTAGTTCTCTAAGTAGTACAGATGAAGTCTCTATATGTATATTCTCATGTTCTATTCCCATAAGTATAACCCACATAGGAGAATTCCAATTAATAGGAATAGCAAACTCAATAGTATCAATAAGCTCTAATACTAGTGCTTTCACCTCATCCCTATATGCTTTTGTCTCTTCATATGTTGGCCATTGATAATTCTCATCATTTAAATCATCCCAACTCATCTCATCAACACCTATTGCAAATAAGGCTTCATAAGTTTTATTAACTCTTTTACTTGTAATATTTGATACATTTAGTTTATTCATAAAAAAAGTAGCTGTATGTCCAAAATAAAATATTAGGGGATGTCTTAACCTATTTGGTTGCTCTAATATATGCTTTTTATCTTCTAATAAATCAAAGAGCTTTTCATCTAATTCATATGTTTGTAAAAAATATTGTTTTATCTCTTCTCTTTTTTCTTCTACTGTTCCGTTATTTAAATCTATAGTCTTCCAGTTATAATTCATAATTACCTCTATATTTATATCTTGTTATTCTATTTGTATTTAATATATGTTTGTATATATTAAAAGTCATTTCATCTTTTAAAAAATTACGCTTCTATAATATCTGAAAGTTTTTTAGCTAATTCTAAAATCTCATCTTTTTCATTCAATCCATCTATAAATCTTTGTGGAATATTTTTTAATCCAACCTGTGCTCCAACTAGTGCACCTGTCAATATTGATCTAGCTTGATTTTGTCCACCACCATTTAAAGAGTGTAATATTGCACTCTCAAAATCATCATTAAATCTTGCTGCTAAATAATAACTTGCTGGCAATATATGATATATAGCACATGGCATTCCATATACTAATGATACTTTCCAGGCAGGTTCTATTTTTATATCTTTATCATTTGCTGCTTTTGCCATAAATGAAGGAGATAAAAGAGCATCAGGGGAAGCAAATAATCCTATAGTTGAAGGGTCTTTTACTCCATTTTTTGGTGGTTTAAAATCATCTGTAGTAACTGCATAAAAAGGTAATTCACCTTTTTTAACTAATTTCATTAATTTAGTAGATATATTCTCATCTAACTTTTCCCCTTGAATCAACTGTGATAAAACGGCACCATAGGCAACACTCATAGACCCAACTATATCATCAACTTGAGTAATAAATGTATTATGGGAAATACTTTTTGATAGTTTTTTTTGATTGAGGGCATATCTAACTGCAAGGGCAAGTGTTCTCTCTATTGCTTCAGTTGTATCTGCATGACTTCCAACTTTATCCCATGGAAGTTTTTCCTCTACTCTTTGGGTATATACTTTCCTAATAGATTGAGAAGTATAACCCCCTGGTCCATTGTGTGCTGTTCCATCCATTTTTGTAAATAAATCTTCATCAAGTTTTTTACAAAAATCTTCTTGATTGTATTCCCCATTTTCAACAAGAGATTTAATCATAAGCTTTAATATATATCCAGCTTGAGATTGATTCCCTTTTTTTTCATGTTCGTGGTATCTTCCCTTTTTAGGGTCTGTATATGTTGTAATCCACTCACCATAATCTTTATGTTGTTCATCTAAATCATAATACCAATGTGGGCCTAACGCAATTGCGTCACCTATAAATGCCCCTACTATTGCACCTTGTGCTCTATCTTGAATATTCATAATTTCCACCTTTTTAATACTAACTAGTAGCTTATTAACTGATTATACTACTAACTAATATTGATGTCAACCTAAAATAAACTCTCTTTTGATAATATTATTCCATCCCTATCTGCATATACAATATCACCCTCACAAAAATTTACTCCACCAAAAGATATATCGATACCTCTTTCTCCTTGAGTTTCAGGAATATACTTTCTACTGCAAGTTCCTCTTGCATATAGGGCAACTGGTATATCTTTTATCTGAAAGGTATCTCTTACATACCCATTAACTATAATTCCCTCATAATTGTTATTAGCAGCAAACTTCATAAGATTTTCACCGACAACTGCAAAATATTCATCTGATACATCAACTACAACAATTTTACCTTTTCCAGACTCATCCCTGAGTAGTTTAATAAGTTCACTATTATTTCTATCAAGCTTAACAGTAACAACTTCACCATAAACTTTTTCTTTTCCACCATAGTTTTTAAATTCATTATCTAGTAAATAAGTTTTGTCAGGGTGTTGGTCACATAAGTCTGCTGTAAAAAAATCCATTTAGTTTTCCTTTTTTTATTAAGTTTAATATTATCTCAAAACAGTATTAAATTATACTTATCCATATACAATTAAAACCAATCTTTAATCTTAATTGATAACTCTTTTTGTCTTTCAAGTGGTAGCATATGTGTTTTTGCCTCAATTTGCGTAAAGTCAATATTCTTTGCTTTTTTAGAAAACTCTTCCATAAACTCTCTACTTACCATCCTATCTTCCCAAGCATAAAAAAATGATAGTTTTAAATTACTATTTATTAGTTTATCACATAAGTCTTCTCTTATTATTGTTGCCATAAATTGAGAATAAAAAGCCTCTTCACCTATATCAACATACATCTGTAAGAGTAAATCAATCAACTCATCATCATTTTGATTATGTGGTTCAACTAAACTTATGGCTTTTTTTCTACTAAGTCCCTTGAAGCCAAATTTTTTTGTAAACTCAATAGCTTCTCTTCTTTTTTGGGACTCTTTTGCACTTAAGTTTGCTGGAGTACAAGCAACAGCAAGTATTTTATTGACTCTATTTGGATACTTCAATCCAAAATAACAAGCAATATAACCACCTAAGGAAAAACCCAATAGATTAATCACTTGGTCATCGATTCTTTTATCTATAACTTCAACAATCTTATCAAAACTATCTTCTAAAGGAATTTCAAGATGAATAAACTCATAACTATCATCAAAAAGAGGTATTAACCTACTCCACAATTTTTCATTATTCATAAAACCTGGTATTAAATATATTTTTGTTTTCATTAAATCACTTCATCTTTTTACCCTATTCTATCTAATAAAAGTTTTACATACTTTTAGATATCCTTATGCCCTTTATAAAATGAACAAATAGGCAATTAAATGAAAGTAGTAACAGGCGTTGTAGGAAACGATATACACGTTGTAGCAAATAGACTAATTGATCTTTCATTACAAGCAAGAGGATTTGAAGTGTTTAACCTTGGGGTTAATACTTATCTTGAAGAGTTCTTTGATGCTGTAGTAGAAACCAATGCAGATGTACTATTAATCTCTTCTCTAAATGGCGAAGCAGAAGGCTGGTGTAGAGAAGTAAAGATACTTAAATCAAAATATAAAAACTTAGATAATGTAGTTTTTATGATTGGTGGAAACTTAGTAGTTGGAACTGGTGATGCTTCAACTATTGTGCCAAAATTTAAAAACTATGGTTTTGATTTGGTATTTCATCAAGTGGATTTAAATACTGGTTTAGATGAATTAGAAAAATATTTAAAAACGAGAGAATCATGAGTTTATTACAAGAAGAACGAGAGATAATTTTAAGTAATGAATATGTAGAGCATTTTGACTTTGCTGAGGTTGAAGAGTTTGTTAAAAATGCCTCAAAAGACCTATTTATTTCACATAACTTTAGAACAAAAAACAAAATGCTAGTACAACCACGTGGTGGTTTTCCAACATATAACAAAATGTATGCACTGTATGAGTTTTTTGTAGATGCAAATGTTGATGTATTACCTTGTACTATTGATTCAAATACAAGATTAAATGACTATGCAACAGCTAAGAAGATGCTAAGACTCTCTGAAGAGAGTGAAGTTGATATGCTAAATGGTTATCCACTAGTTAACCATGGATATAGAACTACTAGAAAGATGATTACTCATTTTAACAAACCAGTATCACTTAGACATGGAACTCCTGATGCTAGACTATTAATTGAAACAGCAATTGCTTCAGGTATTTTTGAGATAGAAGGTGGTCCTATTACTTATCTTTTACCCTACTCTAAAAACTTTCCATTAGATAAAGCTTTTTTATATTGGAAATATGTTGAAAGAGTTTGTGCTAAATACTCAACATTAAATGAACCAATAAATAGAGAATCATTTGGACCACTAACTGCAACACTAGTTCCTCCATGTATTACTATTGTAATTCAACTTCTTGAGATGCTTTTATCACTTGAAGAAGGGGTTAAATCATTCTCTGTGTCTTTTTCACAAAGTGGAAGTATGAATCAAGATATCGTAACTGGTGCAGTTATAAGAAAACTTGCTAAATATTATGCAAAAGAAATTAATTGTGGAGATGCTGAGGTTCATTTAGTATATCACCAATGGATGGGTGCTTTTCCTATGGATCAAAACTTTGCATCACAACTTATCTCTATGTCAACTGCCATTGCAGCTATGGTTGGAGCTGATAAGATTATCACTAAAACAAAACAAGAGGCTTCAGGAATTCCTACAAAAGAAGCAAATGCTGAAACAGTTGCAAACACACAATATCTTCTTAGAATTCTAAATGGTCTTCCAAATGTGGTTGATACAGAAGAAGAAGAGAATTTAACAGCAGAAGTTAAAGCTATCATGGAAGCTGTGTTTAATGATAGTGCTGACACTTTATGGAGAAAAGTATTTAATAGTATCAAAAATGGAATAATAGATGTACCTTTTTCTCCTCACATTATAAACCATAATGAAATGATTACAATAAGAGATGCAAATAAAAATATCAGAATCATAAAAAGAGGAAGTGTTCCAATTCCTGACAAATGTTTTGAATATGAAAAATCAAAATGTGACCTTAAAAAAGACACTACATCTATAGTAAATGATATTATCCACGATATAGGAATTATGCAATGAGCCAATTAAATAACAAACTACTAATTGATGTAGGAAGTACTTATTTTAAAGTTAGTTCTGCCCAAGGTGTTGAACAGCACTTTAGAGATTTTAATAAAGATATTTATGATGATTTAACTTACAAATGTGGTGATACAATTAAAACTTATGAAAAAGATAATGTTTATATTTGTTCATCTGCAAATGGAGGTTTAAGTACTCTTATTATTGGTGTTACAAACTCTTTTTCACTTAAATATGCTACAAATATTGCCTTTAACTCTGGAATTAATATTATTGATACTGTTTTATACCAAGATATAGAGACCTCTTCAATTCCAAGTGATTTAATAGATGTTGTTATTGTAGTTGGTGGAATAGATTCTGTTTCAAACATCTTTGGAAAAGAGTTATTTGATTATTTAGAAAAAATCAAGTATTCAAATATTGTATATGTGGGAAGTTCAAAAGATAGTGATAATCTTCAAAAACATATAGAAAATCTAGTTGTTTTACCAAATGTAATTGATGATAAACTTCATATTGTAGAAGAGCATTTAAAAGAGTATTTAACAAACCTTTATCAAGCTGATATTATGGGTAAAGAAGATATCAAACACCTTTATGAGATAACATCAAATCAAATATACTCTACTCCATATATAGTTAATAAAACTTTACCATATATTGATACAAAATTTTCAGTTGTGGACCCTTATATTCTTATAGATATTGGAGGAGCTACAACTGATATTCACTACTCTAAAGATTTAGTTGATGATAATTTAGTTACAACAAATGAATATGATAGACTTGTATTTAAAAAACTTGGTGTTTTTAAATCAAAAGAATCATTAATATTTAGTGCCAAAAACAATGAGTTTGTTTATGAACTACTATCACACTTAAAAGTTACAGAAAATATCTTTGATGAACAAAGTGAAAAAGCTTTGAGAATATTAATGCAACTTGCGATATTCTTAGTTTTATGTAAAGTATCACACTATAGAAAAGCCTATGTAAACTTAAAGCTATTATCACTTAATAGTTTAGTTTTAACAGGTGGTATAACAAAAGTTTTATCACAAGAAGAGATTGAAGATATCATCTCATTTTTTTATAAAAAAATTCTAAACTCAAACCATAATCCAAGTGTTGTAATGGATACAAATTACGACATTTGGACTCTTGGTTTAACTCAATATTAAAGGATAAAAGATGTCTATAAATTGTATTAGAAGATTAATTGAAGATGCTGCAATCTCACATCCAAATAAAAATGCTTTAGTCCTAAATGAAAAAAGCCTTACATATAGTGATTTACTTACAAAAGTAAATCAAGTAGCTTTTTATCTAAATGAGTTAGATTTACCAAAAGGAAGTAGAATTGGTATCTATTCAAATAAAGGTATTGAGCAAGTAATTGCCATACTTTCTATTTTATCTACAGATTATGTACTTGTTCCTCTTACAAAGTTACTTAAACCAGAACAAGTGGAATATATAATTAAAGATTGTGATATTAAGTGTATTATTACAGATAAATTAAAACTTGAATCAATAGAAGAGATTAAATTTGATGGTCATATTATCTCTTATGAAACAACGCATAAAGATATACCATCATTTGAAGAGATTTTCAAATACTATAATAAACCATATACATGTCAAATAAATGGTCATGATAATGCAGTTATTACTTACTCATTTGGAATAACAGGAACCCCAAAAGGTATAGTTATCTCACATAGAAACTTAATAGACAGTGCAAGAGTTGTATCTCACTATTTAAGTTTAGAAGAGGATGATGTAATATCTGGAATTTTATTATTTAACTTAGATTATGGTTTAAATCAAATTTTTTGTTCTTTATATAAAAGAGCAACTTTAGCACTACATAGATTTATACTTGCAAGTGACTTTTTCAATCACTTAATTAATGATAATGTTACTGTTATTCCTCTTATGCCTATAAATATCACTCAAATGTTTGATGAAGACTCACACAGACTTCCAAGTGCTGAATTACTAGCTAATGTTAGAATTATCACTTCATCAGGTGGTAATGTGACTCCTAAAATGTTAACTGACGTACAAAAATATTTTACAAGTGCTAAGTTTTTCTCAATGCATGGCTTAACAGAAGCATTTAGATCAACTTACTTAGACCCAAGCCAAATAAACATAAGACCAACTTCAATTGGAAAATCAATTCCTGATGTTGAACTATATGTTATAGATGAAGAAGGAAAAGAGTGTGAACCAAGAGTTGTAGGTGAACTAATTCACAGAGGTGGATATATTTATAAAGGCTTTTGGAATGCTCCTTTAGAAACAGAACAAAGATTCAAATCAATTGATATATTAAAAAATGTAATCAATCTTGAAGGACAGCTAAGGGATGAAGTTGTTGTAAAAACTGGAGATTATGTTTATAAAGATGAAGAGGGATATATCTATTTTGTATCAAGACACGATGATATGATTAAAACAAGAGGATTTAGAGTAAGTCCTTTTGAAGTTGAATCAGTTGTTATAAATAATATACCTCAAATAGAACAGTGTGCAGTATTTTCAATAGATAATCCAGATATTGAAGAAGAGATTGTTTTAGTATATAGTGCAAGAAGTGAATTATCTGCAAAAGAGATAACTTTTGAACTAAAAAAACATCTAGCTTCATATATGATTCCATCTAAAATTGTATATAAGAAATCTTTACCACTAATTCCTAGTGATAAAAATAAAGTCAACAAACAAGAACTAAAAAAAGAGATTTTAGAAACTATCTAATATAGCAATTGCTATATTAGATATCTCACTTTTGACATAAATCAAAGCATAAATTATATTTTTAGATTAAAATTCTTATACAATTTTAAAAAAAGGAATTTTATGAAAAAAATCTTACTTCTTACAACAATCTTAGCATGTGTATCATTTGCTAGTCCATATACAAAATGTGCTGGTTGCCATGGTGCAAATGGTGAAAAAGCGGCGTTAGGTAAATCAAAAATAATAAAAGATATGTCAAAAGCTGATATTGTTGCTTCACTAAAAGGTTATAAAGATGGAACTTATGGTGGTCCAATGAAAGGTCTTATGAAAGGTCAAGTGATGACTTTAAGTGATGCTGACATTAATGCTATTGCAGAACAAATAGGTAAATAATTAAAATAAGAAGAATATCTTCTTATTTTAATAATGTTACCCTTCTCCTCATTTTAGCTCTATTGAATAAATTCTTAAATTAAATAATAAACTTAAAAGTTAAAGTATTATAATATTTTAATGTTCAATTAACATTAAAGGCAAACAATGAAAAAAATTATACTTTTAACTTCAATTCTAGCATGTGCTGCATTTGCAGCTCCATATGATAAATGTGTTGCATGTCATGGGGCAAATGGGGAAAAAGCTGCTATGGGTAAATCTAAAGTACTTAGTGATATGAGTAAAGCGGATATCGTATCTTCTTTAAAAGGTTATCAAGATGGAACTTATGGTGGACCAATGAAAGGTCTTATGAAAGGTCAAGTTACAGGATTAAGTGACGCTGACATTAATGCTATCGCAGAAAAAGTAGGGAAATAGTCTCTCTTTTAAATAAAGTTGATACCTTTTTAAAGGTTTTTCTTGTAATATATTAACAAGAAAATATTCCTAAAAGGGTATCTATTTTGAAATTAAGCTACAAATCTAAATTTTTATTTTTCCATTTATTATCTATCACTATTCTAGTAAGTTTTATCTATATTTTTAACAACTATACAAATGAATCAAATATCCATAATATCACAAATGAAACCCATGAAATAATTTTTCAAAATAAAAATAAATATATACTTGACTATATAAATAATTACAAAAACTCATTAGATGTACTTTCAAGAAATAGACTATTTACAGACTATATAAACAACAAACATGATGAGGAGAATAGTACTCAACTATTCCTCGCTGTACTAAACACTTTGCCATCAACTTTTCAAATAAGATATCTTGATTTAAATGGTAATGAAAAAATAAAGATTAATAAAAATCTTTTTTCAAAAGATACACCTTCAATAATAACCCCAGAAAATAAATTAGAAAATAAAGCATATCGTGACTATTTTAAAACATTTATAGAGTTGAAAAATGGAGAATATGGAGTCTCTAACATAGATTTAAATATAGAAAATGGAAAAATCACAGAACCTAAAATGGCAACAATTAGGGTTGCTAAAGCCATTTTTGATAAAAACAACAATAAAAAAGGCTTTATTGTTATAAATATCTTTTTAGACAACTTCCTAAATAAGTTAAGAGAGAGTGAACTATTCAACATCTTTTTAGTCAATAACAAAGGGCAATTTATTATTGATGATTCTAAAGAACTGGCTATTTACTCAGATAAGTTTAATACTCATTTATTAGAAGATAGAGTTGGAAAAATAACTGCAAAACTTATTTTATCTAAAGAAGAGTATACTAGTGAGACAAAATATGCAAAAAAACTCGACACTTTCAACTCGCAAGAAAATTTAACTTTACTATTTCAATCAAAATTTACTAAAATCGAAGAAAATGCAGAAAATAAAAAATTGCAATTGATGTATATTCTTATATTTATTTCAGTTTTAGCTTTACCTCTTGTTGTACACTTTGCAAGTACTCCTGAAAAACTTGAAGAAAAAATAATTAAACAATTTATTACAGATGGTTTAACAAAGCTGCCTAACTTGGAACATCTTTTAAATGATTTAAAAGAAAAAGAGTTTAAAGACTCTCTAATTGTTCTATTAAATATAACAAATGATAAAAATATCCAAAATATATATGGATTTAATGTCTCAAAAGAACTACTAAAAGAGTGTGCACACTTTTTTACTGAATTTATAAAAAAAGATACTAGATTTTTAAAAGTCTATAAAATAAAACATAATGTCTTTGCCTTTAAATATCTATATAAAGATAAAAATGTATTAAATAAATCATTAAACAAACTTCAAAACTTATTAGAAAAAAAAGAGTTTCTTATTCTTGATAAATATGAGATAAATATTGATACAGCAATTGGAGTTAGTGGAATAGATAGGCTAAATAATGATATAAATGAGTTAAAAGAAGCAGAAATAGCCCTAGATGAAGCATTAGACTTAAATCATGATATTTCTATTTACAATAGTTCTCATATTGAAAATCTTGAAAAACACAAATCAAACCTAGATAAAATAAAAGTAATAAAAGATTCTATTTTAAATAATGATAATGTACTTATTGCATTTCAACCTATATATAATAACTTTCAAGGAAAAGTTGAAAAGTATGAGGTTCTTGTAAGGTTAAAGTATGGAGATAAAATATTCTATCCAGATGAGTTTTTACAAATTGCTAAAAAAATAAAAAAATATAAAGCTTTAACAAAAGTTATTATCAAAAAATCTTTTGAATTTTTTGCTGATAAGGATTTTGAATTTTCAATAAACTTAAGCATGGAAGATATTCTTGATGATGAGATTAGAAAATATCTTTTTGATGAGATTGTTAATCATAATGTTCAAAATAAACTCGTAATTGAGCTTGTTGAAACAGAAGCTATAAATAACTATGATGCTTTTACAAACTTTATAAAAGAGATTAAAAGACTTAATTGTAAAATTGCAATTGATGATTTTGGAAGTGGTTATTCAAATTATGATTATATTATTAAGCTTTCTGATTACATAGACTACCTTAAAATTGATGGAACATTAATTACTGATATTGATACAAATAAAAAAACACAGCTTCTTGTAGGTACTTTAAAATTCTTATGTGATAGTTTAAAAATAAGAACAATTGCAGAGTATGTAGAAAATAAAGAGATATTTGAATTTATTAAAGCTATGAATATAAGTTATTCACAAGGGTACTATATAGGAAAACCTGAGTTTGAATTAACAGTAAATGAAAATATAGAAGAAGGGAAAAAAGATTTAAACTACTTCTAGTCTATCTCTTCCTTTTATTTTTGCTTCATAAACTTTATCATCTGCCATTTTTATAAAATGTTCTACTGACTGTGTTTTATCATAAAAAGAGACTCCCATAGATACAGTAATAGATATCTCTTTTAAAGGATGAAAAATCTTTTGTGATTTTATCTCTTCTCTTAAAATATTAAGTTTTTTAATTAACTCATCTTTTTTCTCAAAACAAAGAATTATAAACTCTTCTCCTCCATATCGATAAGCTTCGCCATTTAGATTATAAACATGTGATTGTATCTTACTTGCCAAAAATTTTAAAACCTTATCTCCCACATCATGTCCAAAATTATCGTTGATTCCTTTAAATCTATCCGCATCAATAAAGACTGCACAAAGCATACTTGAATGTTTTTGCTTTGTAAAAATCTCTAAATCCTCTTCCATTTTTCTTCTATTGTATAAAGATGTTAAGGGATCTTTATTCATCATATCTTTTAAAAGCTCTTTCTCTTTTAAAAGCTCTTCAATTAGATTGTCTTTAAAGTTTTCTATACTGTTAATATTTTTTTGCTCTAAGATTTTTCCTAACTTAAATTCGAACTTATTTAGCTTTGCATTGTAATCTATATCTTTGCACTCTATTTTTATAGAGGGTTTTTCTTCTCCTAAGCCATTAGTTAAAATAAGACTGTCAACTTTTTTTATATCATATCTTATTTTATCCTCTACAATTTTTATATCTAAAAGTTCACTTCTCCAGTATTTATTAATATCCTTTGATAAAACTCTTTGTTTCATGTTTAAGATATCTTCAAAAATCTCTTTTCCAATAGAAATTGTAATTGTCACTTAAGTTTAACCTTTAAAACAGTTTTTAACATAATATAGTATAACAATTTACAAAGACATAAACATCTATTTAAAATGCATTATGTTAGAATCAATAAATTTAAGATTTTATAGGATTTTTATGAAAAAAGTATATTTTATATTTACTATTCTTTTTAGCACTTTTTTATTTTTTGGCTGTGCATCAAAGCAATTAGATACAGAAGTAAATGATTTAAAAATCTATAAACAAGATGCAAAAGAGTACACCTCTACAATGCCAACTTTCAATAAAAACATACAAGAGAAACTAAATAAAGAGTTTGATGAGAGATATTTCAAACCTTGGCATAAAGAAAAATTTAAAGCTAGTATAAAAGATGTAACTTGGCAATTTAAATATAAAAATGACAAAGTTTACGGAGATAATAATAGAGTTATTTCAAAAAAGTGGTTTGAAGAACAAATAAATAACTCAAATTTTGAAAAGTATAATACCTTCTTAAGAAAAGCAATAACAGTTAAAAACTCAAATTTACGGGTTTTTCCAACAAATAGTAAGATTTTTTATAATCCAAGTGTTGCAGGAGAAGGTTTCCCTTTTGATTATAATCAAAACACTGGTATAAAAATAAACTCCCCTATTTTGATCTCACACTTCTCTAAAGATAGAGCTTGGGCATATGTGCTTTCATCTTTTGCAAAAGGCTGGATAGAGGTAAATGACTTAGCTTATGTTGATAATAAAATTATAAACTTTTTTGAAAATCAAAACTATTATGTTGCCATAAAAGACAATTTCCCAATATATAAAAAAGGTATATTTTTAGAATATATAAAACTAGGAACCATATTTCCTGTTAAAAACAATAAAGCAATTACAGTGGGAAGATATGCAAACAACCATGGATATATAAGAGTTGTAGAAATTCCAAGCCTTTATATATCAAAAAAACCTATAGAGCTTAGTGAGAATAATGTATCAAATATAATAAATGAGTTACTAAAAGAGCCTTATGGGTGGGGAGAAGCTTTAAGTCATAGGGATTGTTCTGCATTGACAAAAGATTACTTTGCACCATTTGGCATAAATCTAAAAAGAAACTCTTATGGTCAAACTTTAGATTATAGATATCTTGATATAAGTAGTTTAACAAATAAAAAGAAAAAAGAGTTTATTTTAGAAAATGCCATTCCTTTTTTAACCCTAGCCTATATGAAGGGACATATTATGATTTATATTGGTCAAAAAAACAATGAACCACTATTTTTTCATAATGTTTGGGGAGTAAAAACAAAAGACTTTTTTGGAAATGATGGTAGAAAAATCGTAGGGAAAGCTGTAATTACAACCCTAAATATGGGTGAAGAGGTAGAGGGCTTTGATGATAAAAGAAGTTTAGCCTCAAGATTGCTTGGAATTATAAATGTTACTCAAAAAAAAGAGTAACATTTTATACTTTTCTTAAATAAATAAGCCTATATAACATAGGTACATAATATAGATTTAAAACAGTTGCCCATAATATCCCAAACCCCAAAGAAACAGCCATTGGCTGTAAAATAAGAGCTTGACCAGAAGCGAAAAACATTAAAGTAAATAAACCTAGAATAGTCGTAACTGAAGTTAGTAATATAGGTCTTAGTCTCAAAAGTGCAAAACTTACAAGTTCATCTAAAGATTTTGCTTTTTTAATAAAGTCCATCATAATAATTCCATCATTTACAATAACCCCTGCAAGACCAACTATTCCTATTAAACTTGGCATTGTAATATTAAGTCCTAAAACAAAGTGACCTACAAAAACACCTAAAACTGATAAAGGTATTGTTGATAAAATAATTAAAGATTTTACCAAAGAATCAAACATCCACACTAAAGCAATAAAGATTAGAACAACAGCTATTAATGCTGCTTCTCCCATCTCTTTTTGAACTTTTTCATTCTCTTGTTGCTCACCTTTTATATCAATTGTAACTTTTTGTCTATATTTTTCAATAGTAGGATTTAACATCTCAAAAACTTCAGCTGATGTAGCTCCTCCACCAATTGAACCTGTGATAGATACTATTCTTTCACCATTTTCTTTAAATATCTGAGAATAAGCATTTTTTCTTACAATATCAACTACTTCTTTTAGTAAAACCTTTTCATTTGTATTTGGAACTATTAGTTCAAAGTTATCCAAACTACTTAATAAATCTTTATTTTTACTTTGGAAAACTATATCAACAATTCCAGTATTATCAAACATCTTTGAATATGACCCTTTAAAATAAAAAGGTCTAATAGAAGAGAGTATGTAGTTTTCTGTAAATCCTAAATTTTCTCCATAAGAATTTACTTTAAATTTAAGTTCAATATTCCCCATAATATAATCATCAGCTACATTAGATACCCCTTTTATATCTTTAAGTGCTACTTTTATATTATCAACAGCATCTTTTACACTAACGTTACTTCCACTAATTGATAACTCTAAATCGTTTTTAACAATCCCAGCTTTTGGAACAAAAACTTTTAACTCTTCAAACTCACCAGAACTTATAAATGGTTTTATAAGTTCTCTAAGTTCATTCTCAACTTTTTGGGCAGGTTTTGTTCTTATCATATTTGTATCATCATATTTTGGTGATAAATATGGGTTTATATATTTATCAAAGAGATTTTGTGGTGCTTTTTCATGAAGATTAACAAAGATTTGAAAATAGAACTCCTCATTTTGAGGCTGATTTTTACCATCTAGTTTTAATCCAATAACAGAAGATATAGAGTCAACATCTTTTTCAAAGTCATACTCTTTTAAAATCTTTTGTTCTATTTTTGAAACTAACTCTTCGGTTTGTTCTATTTTTTTACCAACACCAACAGAACCATTTATATATACCTGTGTAGTATCAAACTCAGGCAAGAATTGAAATCTTGAGCCCATGGCAATAAAAACTGTTAACATAATGATTGAAATAACCATTGCAAATAATGAGATGTATCTCTTTTCTAATAGAAAAGATAAAATCTTTTTATAAAACTTTTTATTCCAATCCCAAATTTTATCTGCTTTCTTTTTTTTATCATGAACATTAAAAAGCTGTTTTGAATGTAAGGGTAAAAAGAAAAAAGCTTCAACCAAAGATGAAATAAGTAAAATAGTAATCATAATAGGAAGCACTTTCATAAACTTCCCTACTTCTCCTGTCATAAGTAAAATAGGTAAAAAAGCAAATATTGTTGTAGCAGTTGCTGTTAAAACAGCTGGATAGACTTCAACTGCCCCATCAATAGCTGCAGTTAATCTATCTTTACCCATCTCCATATGTCTATATATATTTTCACCTACAACAATAGCTTCATCAACAAGCATTCCTAAAGCAATCAGTGCACCTAGTAAGGAAAGCATATTTAAACTATATCCCATAGCCTGCGCACTAATAAGTCCTATCATAAAGGAAGTAGGAATTCCTATTGCAATTACAGCAGCAATTCTTACATTAATAAAGAAAAATAGTGCTATAAAAAGTAAACAAAGTCCAAAAAGTATATTTGATACAACAGTATTTAATCTATTCTTTATCCAAACAGAAGTGTCTGTATGGGTTGCAAAATTTAAATCAGGATATTTTTTTTCATACTCTTTTAGCATGGTTTTTATATTTTTAACTAATTCAATAGCATCGCCCGTTTCACTTTTATTTACTCCAACAGAAACATCTTTATTTCCATTAAAATGTGAGATACTATTTACATCAGCTAATTTATAAGTAATATTTGCAATATCTTTTAGATAAATTTTCTGGTTTGAGAGCTTTAAAATTGTATTTTGGATATTTTTAATCTCTTTTTCACCATTAAAAGTACTTAGATAATAGTGCCTTGTACTATCTTTTATAATACCTGCAGGAAAAATCGAACTTAAGCCTTCTACAGTGGTAATTACTTCTTGTAAATTAAGTCCATAGGCTAAGATTTTTCTTTCATCAAATTTTATAAGTAACTCTTTGTCACTATCTCCCCAAATAGAGATATTGCTTAAGTCTCCCATTTTAGAAAGTGATGCTTTTAATTCATTTGCCACGTCAAGTAGTTGAGTTTTTGGTTTATCTTCCCCATAAACTACAACTGTAATAAGTGGTATTGCATGAACAAGCTCTTTTACTGTTGGTTCATCCATATCTGAGGGAAAATTTGTTTTTGTTTTTGTAATTATATCTTTTACATCATCAATAATATCTTCTGCTTTAAAACCTCTTTTTAGCTTTATATTTATAGTAAAATATCCATTTTTTATTACAGAAGTAATATCAGAAGCTTCATCTAAAGATGTTAATTCATCTTCTAAATCTTCAACTGCCATTTTATCAAGTAAATCCGAACTAGCTCCAACATAAGAGCCATTTATTACAACAGAATCCAAAACAGCAGGAGGAAATATCTCTTTTGGAATTTTGTTATATGCAAATACTGCTAGAATTAATAAAAAAAGTAAAAGAAGATGATTTAAAATTGGTTTTCTAAGTCCAAACTCTATTATATACTTAATCATTTATTTTCCAAGCTATTTATCAAAAGAGAATCTATAATTTGGTTTTTAAACTTCATATCTTCAAGTTGTTGCTGTAAGAACCTATTCTCTTCTTTTAGTGAGATATAGTTGGCATACAATTTATTGATATCTTTACTAATATAATAGATATTATTAGCTAAATATATTTTTGGGAAAAACAGTACTAATGATATAGTAAGTGTTGATAAAACAATTACAATTGAATTTTTTGCATTTAATCTAATCAAATTTAAAAACCCTCAATTTTGAACTTCTACTTCGTGGATTAGTTTTTATCTCTTCATTTGTTGGAATTATAGGCTTTTTCGTAATAATTTTCCCTAAAGCATTGTCATTACCACAAGTACATCTCATAACATCACTTGGACAAATACAGTTTTTACTCCATTTTTTAAAATAGTTTTTCACAATTCTATCTTCTAGGGAGTGAAAAGAGATAATTGCTACCAAACAATTTGTAGGTCTGTTTTGTTCAATTGAATCAAAAAGTCTTTCTAATACACCTAACTCATCATTAACTTCTATTCTAATACCTTGAAAAGGTAGCGTAGCAGGATGAAGTTTTCCTTTATGCATATTTTTAGATATAAAAGTAGATAACTCTTTTGCACTAGAAAATGGTCTATTATTCACTACTAATGAAGCAACTTTTTTATACTCTTTTACCTCTCCACACTCCTTAAAGACTCGCTCTAATTCACTTTGAGAATAGTTATTTACTACAAATGCTGCATCCAATGTTTGTTCTTGATTCATTCTCATATCTAAAGAATCACTATCAAAACCAAAACCTCTCTCTTGTTTGTCTAGTTGCAAAGAAGAGACTCCAATATCTGCTAATATCCCTTGAATATCAAACTCTTTGAAACTCTTTAAAACTGTTTCAAAGTTTCCTTTATTGAAAGTAACCCTATTTAAAAAAGGTTCTAATCTCTTTTTAGAAAACTCTAAAGCTTCACTATCTTGGTCATTACATATTAACTTTACATTTGAATTTTGTTTTAATAGCCCTTCTGAGTGACCTGCATAACCTAAAGTACAATCTAGTATATACCCATTGTTGATATTTTCGAAGACTTCTAGTGTCTCTTTGTATAATACAGGTATATGTGGGATATTCATTAAAAGGGTCCTTATAATTTTTTATATATAATATCCAAAACAATATTTAAGGTATTTAAAATGATTGATCAAAATCACATAGAGCAACTAGGTAAGCTATCTTTGACACTATTTAGAAAAAACTTTTTTGGTATCTACCATGGAGCAATATCTTCAAAACTTGACCATAATAGTTTTATGATCAATACCTCAGATGCAATTTTTGATGAAATGAGTGAAAAGTCTTTTTGTGAATTGAGTATGACAAATAGAGATTATAGATGGAAAATAGCAAGTATAGAAGCACATATCCATGCAACCATATATAATAATATCCATGAAGCCAAATATATTGCCTTTGGAGTTCCTATATATACAACAGCATATACCTTTGACCATGATGAAATTGTTTTTGATGATTATTTTGGTAAAACAACCTTTGGTAAGATAAAAGTAATTGACCCAGGAAATTTTTCTACTTGGTATGATAGAAATGCACTAGAGATTACAAAATATCTAAAAGAGACTAATACTCATGTCATGGTAATAAAAGGAATTGGAGTATATGTATACGATAGAGACATAAATGAGCTTGTAAAAAAAGTAGCAATTATTGAGAATAGCTGTAGATTATTAAGCATAAAATCAAGTTTTAGAGACTAAAAAATCATTTTTTTGCAAATAAACCTCTATTTGTGGGAAAAAAGCTAATACTTTTAGCTATTTTAAAGTTTAAATAGTATAAAGTTTTGGTAACTTTAAATCTTAAACAAGGAGTTCTTCAATGAACAAAGCTGAATTTATCGACGCAGTAGCTGCAAAAGCAGGATTATCTAAAAAAGACGCAAAATGTGCAGTTGATTCTGTATTAGAAACTATTACTGAGACTTTAGTAAAAAAAGAAACTGTTAGTTTCATCGGGTTTGGTACATTTTCTACAGCAGCTAGAGCTGCAAGAACTGCAAAAGTTCCAGGTACAGATAAAACTGTTAACGTTCCAGCTACTACTGTAGCTAAATTTAAAGTTGGTAAAGCTTTAAAAGAAGCTGTTGCTGCAAAATAATTTTATAAATTATTACTTTTAACTAAAAAAAAGGTAGGCTAAATTAGCCTACCTTTTTTTTTAGAAATTTATTTTTGTTTCGACTCTTACGTAGTTCTCTTTATAATTTGTAAACTTCCTATACTCTTTTCCGTTGTAAGTAAAATAGTTATCATATCCTTTTAAAATATTTTTTCTTACTACTTTTTTATTATAATTGTCACATACATTCTTTCTTTTTGTTTCATAATAATATTCATTTGTATTATCTTGAACTCTTTCATAATTTCTCATGCTATTTGCAACTGTTGCACCTAAAAGTCCACCTATAACTTTAGCAGCTACTTTCCCATTGCCTCGTCCTATTTGATTTCCAATAATCACACCAGTTGTTGCACCAATAATAGTATCTACTCCAACTATATTTTCATTTCTATATGAAGATGTTCTGTTTTTGGGTGTTCTAACAGTATACTCTTCATAACAATTGTTTGTATGTCTATGTGGAATAATCTCTTCTACTGTTTCATAAATTGGTTTTGAATAGTCTACTTTTACAAGTTCAGAAAATCTATCACCTTGAGCTAAAAGAGAGGTTGATAATATTATTAATCCTAAAAATAATAGTTTAATTGGCTTTTTCATAACTGCCTCCTTATTAAGTAATAGCTTTTTTAAGCTACTACTATTTAAATGTTGCTATATAAGTTGCCAAAGCATCTATTTTTTGATCATCTAATCTTGAAACTTGACCTTTCATAACACCTTTCATAGCACCACCATATGATCCATCTTTATAACCTTTTAAAGATGTTACTATCTTCTCTTTATCCCAGCCTTTAATTATCTGTGATTTCCCAAGAGCTGCTTTTTCCCCATTTTGTCCATGACATGAAGCACAAGCTTTATAAAGAGTTTCTCCTTCACTTGCCATAAGTGTTGTTAAACCTAAGATTGAACTTACTACTAAGATTTTTGTTAAAGTTTGCATTTTAACTCCTTTTAATGTTTTGATAAAAGAAGTATAAAAAATAAAAGTGGAAGGATTGTGAATTTTAGAAGATTATTTTAATTTACCAAATACTTTATATATTTCCCAATATTCATCTAAAGCTTTTTGTAAATCTTTGTCACTTAATGTAGTTGCTTTTTTTACTCCAAATCTGCTTATAAAAGCATCTGGCATGATTGTTGTATCTTTGTTAGGATTTTTAAGATAGTTTGTCATAGCTTCATTTACAGCTTTTTGCGAGCTATATTTTAATAAGTATCTATAAAAGTATTTGTCAATGGAAACGGGTAGTCTATTATGACAAGAAACACAATTGCTTTTATAAACACTTGCCCAAGAAAATGAAACAAAAATTAAAACAAAAAAAAGTAGTTTTTTTACCATGTAAGCTCCATTTGAGTTCCAACTCCTATTTCTGATTTTATTTTTATGTCTATATTGTACTCTTTACTTATAATATAAACTATATTTAGCCCTATTCCAAAACCACCAACACTCTTATCAAATCGTGCATATCTTTCAAACATAGATGGTATTTTATCTTTAGGTATACCTTTTCCACTATCTTTTATGATTAATTTTTTATTTTCAAGGGTGATTTCAATGGTTCCAGCTATTTTATTATATTTTATTGCATTTGATAAAAGATTATCTATTACTTTGCTTATCTTTTTTTCATCACTAAAAATTCTTACGCCAGAATTTATACTTTTTATAAAAGTTATCTTTTTTACATCGGCTAAAGTTTTAAAGTACTCAATTCTATTTAAAACAATTTTTGATAAATCTAAATCTTCATTTTGTGAAATGATTTTATTATTTAGTGCCAAATATGTCAAATCTTGATAAATATTTGATACTGTTTTAGCTCCTGTATCAATTCGTTTTAACTTTTTTTGCAATTTTTCATCTTCTAATTTCTCTATATCAATCATCTCAATATTTGTAATAATTGCGCTAATTGGCGTATTTAGTTCATGGGTTGTATCTTTTATAAATCTATCTAATAGATGAAGAGAATCACGCATTGGCTTTAAAAACAGTTTCAATAAAAAATATCCCAAAATAAACATAAAAGAAAAACCAAAAACTAAAAAGATAGTAATTTTATTTACAACTTCATTTATCCAAGCTTTATCTTCTGGTATCTCAAGAAGTACATATTTTGCACCCAAATAGTATGATTCAGGCTCTTTTATATAGTGTATGTAGCTATTTGTAGTATAAGTTATCTCATCAAGTTTTACTTTAGCAGGTGCTAGTGTTGAAAATATAAGATTTCTATTGCTATCATAAATTGCCGAATTAAATCTTTCATCCCGTGGATAATATTTATATTTATCAAAGTTAATATGCAAATCTTTTAATCTTATTATTAAATCATTTGAATACTCTTGTAGTATTAATCTTTTATTTTGAAGCATTAAATCTTTTTTGAAGTTATAATATAAAAATGAAATAAATAATAAAATTACAATACAAAGTACACTATATAGCGTTAAAAAGCCCCAAAGAGTCTTTTTTTCACTCTGTGGTAAATCTATATCCAAGCTTTTTAACACTTATGATTCTCTCTTTCCCAAATATTTTTCTCATATTCTTTATATAAGTTCTTAGTGAAAAATCACTACTCTCTTCATCATAATCCCAAACATACTCATAAATTTGCTCATGGGATAAGATTTGGTCTTGGTTTTGTAAAAAGAGTTTTAATAGTTTTGTCTCTTTGTTGTTTATTTTTATTTGTTCATCATTTTTAAAAAGTAAATTAGTACTTGCATCAAAATAAATATCATCTACTATATTTACTTTTGTATCAACACTATGAAAATACCCTCTTTTTAGTATAGATTCTATTCTAATAAGCAACTCTTTTAGTTCAAAAGGTTTTCTTATATAATCATCACAACCTAAATTAAAACCTTTTTCAAAAGAGTCCATAGAGTTTAGAGAAGTGATAAATATCACAGGAGTATTTATATTATCAATTCTTAGATTTTCTAAAAGTTCAAAACCATTTAGAGAAGGAACATTTACATCCAATAACAATAAATCAAATTTTTCTTCATAGATTTTTGCATATGCATCTTCTCCATCATATAAAGATACAACTTCAAAATCACTCTCTTGTAAATATTCAACTACTGTTTCATTTAATGTAATATCATCTTCTAAAAGTAAAATTTTTCTCTTCATATTTATCTTTTTTCTTTTGATTTTTGCATATTTTTATGGTATTGATTTCTCTCTTTTTGACTCATGGTAGAGACTCTAGATTTTAGCTCTTTTTCAAATTTAGCTCTGTTTTCTTTTTTAACAAAACCAATAATTTCTATCAATTCTTGAGTTGACATTTCAGAAAAATCAACAGCAAAAAGAGGTACCATAAAAACTAAAAGGATACATATACTTAACAATTTTTTCATAATTTATTCTCTTGATATTTTTAATTTATCATACCATAAATATTGTGGAATAATAGTAAAACAATAGCATTTTAGCTTTCTTAACATAAGATTAAATTTATATATTTTCATAATTTGTCATTATTTAATATATAAAAATTAAAGTTTATATTGTATATAATACAACTTTTAGATAATGTTTCAAAAAAGGCCCAAATATGATTCAAGTAGGAAAACTTTTTCAAAAAGTCCAATACTATGTTAGAGATTTAGAGTGTGAATACAAATCAATTCATGAGATTGAAGAGGTTGTTGATGAGTTTCTTTCAAACTATATGATGACCACAGCAGATTTATATAGTGTCTTTTCAAATAACAGAGATTCGTCTACAAATTTACATGTATTATTCAATGATGGTTCAATGCCAAAAAATTCAATCCATCCCGATTTTAAACATCCAATTTTTGATATTACATATGAAGAATTAAAAGACTCAAAAACTAAAGCTAATAAAGTTAACTCTTTGATGTTTATTGAAGAGTTTCAAAATAGAAATGAAGTTGATTTAGCAAAAACCTTTGATGAAATAATTGGTTGTGATGGAGAAGAACTATTTATATCCTTAAAAGAAGAGAAGTTTGATATGTATAATCCAAGTTCAGCGAATTTTGATCATAGAGCTAATTTAATTACTAAAAAAGATGTAATTATTGATGTATGTAACTTATTTGATATTACATATAAACACTTATATGAACAATTAAATCCAAATATTATAAAACATGTATGTAAGGATTTAAATATCACATATAAAGCTCTAGCAAAAGAGATTGGCTACAAACCTGATACCATAAATAAAGCAGCCTCATTGGGAAAAGTTTCAGAACAACTTCTAAAAGCTATAAATATGTACCTCGAAAATCTACGTTTAAAAGAGTTTTTAAAAGATTTTGATGTTATGAAATCTACACTAAAGAAGATTTTAGATTGATTATAATAAAATCCAAAGAAAAAAAGAAAGATAATTAATGATTAAAAATATTTTCCTAGCAACACTTACACTTACTCTCTTTACAGGTTGTATTTTCGGTGATGCTGATAAAGCAGAGTGGACTTCATATATTTACCCAGATAAAGCAAACACAAAAAGAAGTCTTATTTCTCCAGCTAAATTTCCTACATTGGAGATATGTAGAGAAGTTTCATTGGGTGTTTTAAAAGAAAAAGACTTAGAAAAAAATGGTACTTATAAATGTGGTAAAAACTGCAGTTACCATGAAGGTATGAAATTAGATATCTGTGAAGAGATGAAAAAATAATATAAATTTTGGTCACGTTAAAGACACAACTTAAAATATAAGTAAGTATAAATCCCTTTGTTAAGGGTTTTATACTTAAAGGCACAACTATAAGCCGCGTTTTGTATTTGACAATAATTTATCTAGTTGTTAAATTACTTAAACAATCCTGCGAAGAGAAAAACTGTGAAGTAAATACCGTCTCTTCTTGCTGCGGGTTGGGTTTACATAGCTGTTAAGATTACTCAAAACACTGGTAAGCTCTTACCTTACCGTTTCACCCTTACCATAAATGGCGGTTTACTTTCTGTTGCACTATCCCTTAGGTTTCCCTAGCCATCCTTTAGATGGAACCCTACTTCACTGCAGCCCGGACTTTCCTCTTGAATTACTTCAAGCTATTGTCTGTTGTACCTTTAAGAGTCGAATTCTAACTAAAAAATAATTACTTTCTTATTATGTCGTAATAATCTGGTGGCAAAAATTTAAATATTTCCTCATCCACTTCTATATTTTGTTTTGTATCAAAAAAAGTTATTATAACCCTATTTTCCAAGGCATCTTTATACTCAATTCTTTGAATTTTATTATCTTTTGTAAAAAGATTATATTCTACATCATATATATTTGTAAGATATTCATTTTTTGATATTTTTTTAGCATTTTTTATTAGACTTAATATATCTATTTCATTTTGTAGTTGAGTCAATATTGCTTGTTCTAACTCAGGTTCATCAATTATTGCAAAGTTATTTATTATATAAACATTTTTTAAAATTGGTTCTTTATACTGCCATAAAATGTAATGTGGCTCTTTTAACACTAAGTGACCTTTATATAAAATCTCTTTTTGTGATGGGTTTATGATTTTTTGTTCAAAATTTGCATCAAATGACTTAATATTATTCAACATTGAAGCTTGAGAAAATGCAGATAAAACAAACATTCCAATAAAAACCAATTTATAAAACATAATTTAACCTTCTTTTTTATATAATCATCGGATTATAACGGAAAAGGACTATATTTCATGTTAAATATTTTTTCAAAAATTTTTGGTACTAAAAATGATAAAGAAGTAAAAAGATATAAAAAAAGAGCTGATGAGATAACTTTGCTTGAGGCAAAATATGAAGCAATGAGTGATGATGAATTAAAAGCAGCATTTGAAGCTTTTAAAAATGATGTTCAAAACGAATCAGTAAAACTAAATGATATTTTAAATGATATTTTTGCAATAACAAGAGAAGTTAGTAAAAGAACTCTAAACATGAGACACTATGATGTTCAACTTGTGGGTGGTATGGTTTTACATGATGGAAGAATAGCCGAGATGAAAACGGGTGAAGGTAAAACTTTAGTTGCCACTCTTCCTGTTGTATTAAATGCCATGACTGGAAAAGGTGTACATGTAGTTACAGTAAATGACTATCTGGCTAGCAGAGATGCTTCTGAACTAGCTCCTTTATATAATTTCCTTGGATTTAGTGTTGGTGCTATTTTAGGTGGTATTAGAGATGAAGAAGAGAGAAAAGCTCAATATGCTTGTGATATTACCTATGGTACAAACAATGAATTTGGATTTGACTACCTAAGAGATAATATGAACTATGATTTAGAAGAGTGTGTTCAAAGACAACATCACTTTGTAATCGTAGATGAAGTGGATTCAATTCTAATTGATGAAGCAAGAACTCCACTTATCATATCTGGTCCTTCAAATAGAAAAAGTTCTGACTATGCCAAAGCTAATGAGATTGCTCAAAAACTTGAACGTGGTGAAAAAATAGAACCTAAAAAAGCTGATGAGCAAGCTATTACAACTGGCGATTTTATTGTTGATGAAAAAAGCAAATCTGTTCTTATGACTGAACAAGGTGTAAAAAAAGCTGAAGAGTTATTTGAAGTAGAAAACCTTTATTTACTTGAAAATGCTACATTATCACATACTTTAGACCAAGCACTTAAAGCTCACTATGTATTTGAAATTGATGTTGACTATGTAGTAAAAGATAATGAAGTAATCATTGTAGATGAGTTTACAGGAAGATTAAGTGAAGGTAGAAGATTTTCTGAGGGTTTACACCAAGCTTTAGAAGCTAAAGAGAAGGTGTCTATTCAAGATGAATCACAAACCTTAGCAGATATTACATTCCAAAATTACTTTAGAATGTACGATAAACTTGCTGGTATGACAGGAACTGCTCAAACAGAAGCAACAGAGTTTGCAGAGATTTATAACCTTGATGTTGTATCTATTCCTACAAATGTGCCAGTACAAAGAATTGATAAAAATGACCTTATCTATAAAAGTGAAAGAGAAAAATTCAATGCAGTTTGTGACAAAATTGCCGAACTACATAAAAAAGGTCAACCAGTACTTGTAGGTACTGCCTCTATTGAAAAATCAGAAAAACTACATGAAATATTAAAACAAAAAAAGATACCTCACACAGTTTTAAATGCAAAACAACATGAAAAAGAGGGAAAAATTATTGCTGATGCTGGACAAAAAGGTGCAGTAACTATTGCTACTAATATGGCAGGACGGGGAGTTGATATTAAATTAACTAAAGAAATACTTGACCTTGGTGGTTTAGCAATTATTGGTACAGAAAGACATGAGAGTAGAAGAATTGATAATCAGCTAAGAGGTAGAGCTGGACGTCAAGGAGATATGGGTGTTTCTCAATTTTATTTATCATTAGAAGATAACCTTTTAAGAATATTTGGAAGTGATAAGATAAAAGGTATTATGGAAAGATTGGGTATTGAAGAAGGTGAACATATTGAATCAAAAATGGTAACACGTGCAGTAGAAAATGCTCAGAAAAAAGTTGAAACAATGCACTTTGAGAGTAGAAAACACCTATTAGAGTATGATGATGTTGCAAATAAACAAAGAAAAGTAATCTATGGTTTTAGAAATAATTTATTAGACCCAAGTTTTAAAATAGATGAAAAGCTTGATGAAAATAGAGCTGAATATGTATCAAATCTACTAATGCATGCAAATATTATAAATGGTATGCCTGCTGAAGACTTTGATTATGACTTCATTATAAATAAAGTAAAAGAAGAACTAAATTTAGAGATTACTTTAGAAAATATTCAGTCAGAATCATATGAAGAGTTAGAAGAGAAAGTACTTAAAATCATAAAAGAAGTATATGAAAATAAAATGAGTATGGCTGCACCTGAGCAAAAAGCAGAGATAGAGCGAATACTTTACCTACAAATCCTTGATAATGCTTGGAGAGAGCACTTATACTCTATGGATACACTTAAAACTGGTATAGGACTACGTGGTTATAATCAAAAAGATCCATTAGTTGAGTACAAAAAAGAGTCTTATAATATGTTCTTAGAACTTATTGCAAATATTAAAAATGAAATAATTAAAATATTATTTACAGTTCAATTAAGAGATTCACAAGAAGAAGAGAAAGAGAAAGAGGCAATTGAAGCTATGAGAGCAAAGATGGCAGAAGCTTCAGAAAATATCTCAACTAATTTTGAAGATGAACCTAAAGCAGAAAAAAGAATAGCAAGAAATGATCCATGTCCTTGTGGAAGTGGTAAAAAATACAAACAATGTTGTGGAGTAAGTGGTCCTAAAAGAGGATTAGTAGCAGGCAAATAATTTGAATAATCAACTTATTAACTTTATTGTAAAAAAATATTTAAAATTTGACAAAAAAAATCCATTTATCTCAATAAGTGCTATTTTAGCATTTATTGGTGTTGCAGTTGGAGTTATGGTTCTTATCATCACCATGGCAATTATGAATGGTACTGCAAAAGAGTTTGAAAATAAACTCTTTACTATGAACTATCCCCTATCTATTTATTCAAAGTTTGATAATGGCATAAATCACAGTTTACTTGAAGAACTTGAGAAAAAGTTTCCAAAGCTAAAGTTTTCTCCATATATCTCTTCTCAAGCAATTATTCAACATGATGAAAAAATGTCAGGTGGACTTTTATTTGGCGTTGATTTTAAAAGAGAAGCTGAAATAAACTCTATTTATAAAAAAGCTGTAAAAGATAAAGTTCTAAACAAATATGACCTCATAACAGGTATGGGAATTTCTGATAAACTATTTTTATATGATAATAGCAAGGTAACTATGTACTTCACAGCCTTAAACCCAAGTGGTTTTACCATGATGCCCAAAATGAAAAGATTTAACTACAGTGGCTCTTTTAGGTCAGGACTTAACGCTTATGATAACTCATATATGTATACCTCAGTTGAAGCATTACGAACTATTTTAAGAAAAAGTGATGATTATTATGATGGTATTCATATTTATTCAGATGATGCTTTCAATGATATAAATTTGATTCAAAAAGAACTTAGTGATTATCCAAATATTGGCATTGTTGGTTGGTGGCAACAAAATGGTAATTTCTTCTCTGCCATGGCATTAGAAAAGAAAGCTCTTTTTATAGTACTTATGTTAATTATTTTAGTAGCATCACTTAATATTATCTCATCTTTGCTTATGACAGTAATGAGTAGAAGAAAAGAAATTGCCCTACTTTTATCAATGGGTGCAACAAAAAAAGAGATTAAAAAGATATTTTTAAAACTTGGTATAGTAATTGGTTTTTCAGGTATAGCACTTGGTATTTTTCTAGGTTTTTTTGGAATGTTTTTACTTGATAACTTTAATATAATCTCTCTTCCAGCTGATGTTTATGGTACAAGTAAACTTCCTCTTGAACTAGATATGATTGATTTCATATCAATTTTAATTGGTTCTATTATGATTGTATTATTATCATCTTATTACCCTGCAGCAAAAGCTACTAAAATAGATGTTATTGATGTACTAAGAAACGAATAATATCTTATTTCTCAAATAGCTTTAATGGTGAAGTTATCACTCTTTTGAAGAAATTGACAGGAGCAGATATTGAGTCTTTTGCTAATTGTGTCTCTATTTTAGGATTATTTAAATCCCCTGTTATTTTAACTTTGGTAGAGACTCTTTTCTCATCCCCTAAAAACAGATAGTTCAATCCTGGTATAAAATTAACTATCTTTGTATAATCTTTCATAAATATTAAATCAACATTAGCATTTACATATGACTCTTTTAAATTTAAAGTTGCATAACCCTCAAAATCAACTGAATTACCAATCATATGGATTTTAATTAAGTTTAGAATTCTATTTTCAAAATCATAAGTAAAGTCAATATAGCCTTCATTTACAGCATAACCATTTAAGTTAAAGCCTCCATTTGTAACCATTCCAAAAACTGCAGGAATAGCTAGTAGTGGATTAATCAAAGCAGGAGAGGTATTTACTAAAGTAATAAGATTATTTAGAATAGTTAAATTTAGAAGTCTATTTTTATTAAAAAGCATTTTACCACTTATTAAATCACCTTTACCACTAGCTTCAAGTGAAAAAGTACCACCTTTTATTATCTCTTTATCAAAAAAGGTATTTACAAAAAGTTCATTTATATCTGTTGCTCTCAAATTTATATTTTTATGTGAGTCTTTTATATACTTTATTTTTCCATCAAGATATACTAAATCAAATATAGTATTTTTATCATTTGATGAGATAATATAATCATCAGATAAAACTTTATACTTGTCATTGATAATAAGATTAGAATTTTTCCCTTTAATCTTTATTTTTTTGTATTTGTTTACATCATCGTTATTTGTATTATAAATTAAATCTAATTCATTTAGTTCTAAATATATTTCATCACTATTTTTCAGGCTTAAGTCTAATTTTTTATCTTTTGATACAACTTTTACCAAATCTTTTTTCAAATAGCCTTTAATATCTAATTTATCTAGCTTTTTATCACCCTCTTTTATAGGAATATCCAGTTTACCAAAAGTCCCATCAAAAAAGATGTCATCTTTTACAATATCAATATTTGAATCAATTGAGTAAAAACTATTATCTTTTAGTAATATATTTGAATCAATCAATCTAACACTTAAATCTTGGATTAGACTATTTTTATTTTCACTCTTTGTCATATCTATATCATAGGAGTTTATAATTATTTTTATTTTATCTTTGATAATATCTATTACAAGGTCATTTGAAGCTGTATTTATAGATGTTTTATCTTTATTTATCAATCCAAAAAGCTTTAAGGTATCAACATCTTTATCATCTTTTTTTAAAGGTAAATCTAGTTCAAATAAGTTTGCCATAAAGCTAATCTCATTATCATCCAATAATTTAATACTCAAATCACCTTTTTTAATATTAATATCACTTAAAAGTTTTGAATAAGGGTACAGTTTTTCTAAATTTGCAATATTTATATCTGTACTATCTTTTTGAAATAAGATTTGGGTTTCTAGTTCGTCAATATTTAATTTAGCATTATCTTTAAAGTCTATTGTAAAATCAATCTTTTTGTCTTCAATCTTAACAATCTCTTGATTATCACTTTTGATTAAAAATTTATTTAATAAAGCATTTCCCTTAGAATCTAAAGTTTTAGTATCTATTTTTAGATTTACCTTTGCATTTATCATATCCTTATGGACAAAGTCTGTATTTTTGATAATTACATCAGTATTAATCAATTCTACATCTCCATCTTTAGAGTAAAATTCAAAATCATTTATCTTAAAAGTAGAATCTTTAGCTTTAAACACACCAAAGGTTTTCATAGGAGAATCATAAGGTATATAAAGATGTACATCAGCCTGAGTTTTGCCAGATATCTGTTTTAAAGGAAGATTTATCTTATAGGCTTTTAATATCTCTAAAACATTATCATCTAAAAGATGATTAGCCTTAAGTGTTACATCAACGTGTCCATACTTTAAACTTGTCATATCTTTTATATCAACAAAACTTCCATCTATACTTATACCTTTGTAGATTGGCTCTTTTAGTTTTATAAGTAAATTATCATTTTTATACTCTAGGTTTATAAGTGGCGTGTTTACCACATCTAAGTCTTTATTAAATTTTACTGTTGCATCAAGAACCCTAGCATAACCACTAATACTGTTTAAAATAGGAGTAAGACTATTTAAATCAACTTTTCCATACAAATAGTCTAAATAAAGCTTGCCTTGGATATTGTCATACATCCAAGACTCTGCAATTTTGTCTAAAGAAATATAGTTTTTTAAAAACTTTATATTTTCTAATTCTCCTGAATTTATAAAAAAATCCAACTCTTCTTTATTTGATTGTATATTTAACTCACCACTAGCTAAATTTTTATAAAAGTATCTTCCTAAAAAAACTAAAATATTTTTATGCAAATCAATATTCATATTTCCTAAAAGCAAAAGATTTATATCTTTTAAATAAATCGAATAAATATCTAACTTTAAAGAATCCCCCTCTTCTGAGTACTCTGAGGCAATATTCACATACTTGTTATCTATATAAATATAATCATCTTCTAGTTGTATTTTAAATTTATTATCTGCGATTTCCATAGTCTCAATATCAATATTTTGGAAAAAACTCAAAACCATAGGGGCTTTGTTTAAAAGAGATTTTATATCTTCAAAAGAGTTATTAACTTTGGTTTTTTTATCTTTTATTACAATTTCATCTATTTGTAAAATAAGCTTTTTATCAATTTTTAAATAGAATTTCGAAACTGAAAAATCACCAAGAGAGAATGAATCCAATTTGATGCCATTAATTAAGAAAAAAACTAAAAAAGCTACTAGCGATAAAAAGAATAAAATAAATGCAATGATTTTTTTTAGTAACATTATTGAAGTAATCCTCGTTTTAAGTATTATTATACTTTTTTATATAACTATCCCTTTGTCATCATCAAAAGTAATTTTTATACCTAAAGGGAGTACAAATTATATTATAACATACCTAAATAAATCAGGTTATGACTTAAATATAATTGATAAAGTAATAATTAAAATTAAAGGCTATCCTCAAAGTGGTTGGATCGATTTAAAAACAACAAAGATGACAAAAGCAGACTTTATCAACAAACTTCTTACTTCAAAAGCTGCACTTAAAAGTGTTACTTTAATCCCAGGAGAGACTGCTTACTTCTTTTTAAAAGATATTTCTGAAAAATTTAATCTCTCATTTACAAAACTTCAAAACTCTTATAATAAATATGCCTATAGACTTGATGGTAATATATTAGCAGAGACATATAATCTGCCAATGGGTATGGATGAAGATCATATTATTTTTTATCTAATCTCTTATACAAATAAAAGATATGAAGAGTTTTCAAATAAAATATTTGGGCATTATATAAAAAAGAGTTGGTACACCTATGTAACTATGGCTTCAATTATTCAAAAAGAAGCTGCTGACACAGAAGAGATGCCAATAGTTTCAAGTGTAATTCAAAATAGACTTAAAAGAAAAATGCCACTTCAAATGGATGGTACTCTAAACTATGGAGTCTATTCACATACAAAAGTAACACCTAAAATGATAAGAGAAGATATCACTTCATATAATACTTATAAGTATTCAGAGTTACCTAAAAATCCAGTTTGTGCAGTTAGTTTAGATGCCATTAAAGCAGCAATATTTCCAGCAAAAACAGAGTATCTTTATTTTTTTAGAAATAAAGCAACAGGTAAACACTCTTTTACAAAGACCTATAAAGAGCATATTAACAATATAAATAGAAAAAGAACTACTAGTAAACCCAAAGAGACAAAAGTTTTCCCTAAAAAAAGTGATACTAAAACAACCAAAGACGTGAAATCACTCTGGAAAGCTGTTAAGTAATTGTGAAGTATTGAAACAGCAAAATTAAACTGTTTCTTTATTGATACTTATTTGAAATATTATGAATAAAATCATGCTAATATGTCCTACACGAAAACTTTAACTAACCAAGGAACAAAAATGTCAAAAATCATTTACACAAAAGTTGATGAAGCTCCTGCTTTAGCTACTTACTCATTTTTACCAATCATCAAGGCTTTTACAAAAAGCTCTGGTATAGAAATGGTAACAAAAGATATCTCATTAGCTGGAAGAATTCTTGCAAACTTTCCTGAGAACTTAACTGCTGACCAAAAAATTGGTGATCACTTAGCTGAACTTGGTGAATTAACTCAAGATCCAAATGCAAATATTGTTAAACTACCAAACATCTCTGCATCTATTCCTCAGTTAAAAGCTGCAATTGCTGAATTACAATCAAAAGGTTACAATGTACCTAATTATGATGAATCAGCTGAAATAACTGCTAGATATTCTAAAATCTTAGGATCTGCTGTTAACCCAGTACTTAGAGAAGGTAATTCAGATAGAAGAGCACCAAGTGCTGTTAAAAACTATGCAAAAAACAACCCTCATAGAATGGGGGAATGGACAAAAGATTCAAAAACTGATGTTGCTCACATGGATAATGGAGACTTTTATGGTTCTGAAGTTTCTAAAACTTTTGATGAAGCAAATGATTTAAAAATCTCTTTCTTTGATAAAAATGGTGCTGAGACAGTATTAAAAGCTTCAACTGCTGTACTTGCTGGTGAAATCATTGATGCAACTGTTATGAGTGCAAAAGCTTTACAAGAGTTTTATGCAAAAGCAATCGCAGAAGCTAAAGAGAAAGATGTATTATTATCTTTACACCTAAAAGCGACAATGATGAAAGTTTCTGATCCAATTATGTTTGGATTTGCAGTTAAAGTATTCTTCAAAGATTTAATTGCTAAACATGGTGAGTTATTTGACTCATTAGGTGTAAACTTCAACAATGGATTAGGAGATTTATACTCTAAGTTAGACAAAGTAGATGCAGATAAAAAAGCAGAAATTGAAGCTGATATTGCTAAAGTTTATGCAGCTCAACCAAGACTTGCAATGGTAAACTCTGCAAAAGGGATTACTAACTTACATGTACCATCTGATGTTATTATTGATGCATCTATGCCTGCTATGCTTAAAGGTGGTGGTAAAATGTGGAATGCTGATGATAAAGAAGAAGATACTATTGCTATGATTCCAGATAGATGTTATGCGCAAGCTTTTAAAGCAGTTATTGATGATTGTAAAGAAAATGGAAAATTAGATGTAACAACTATTGGAACTGTACCAAATGTTGGTCTTATGGCACAAAAAGCAGAAGAGTATGGTTCTCATGATAAAACATTCCAAGCTCCTGCAAATGGACAAATGAAAGTTCTTGATAAAGATGGAAATGCAGTATTTACTTTTGATGTTGAAGAAGGTGATATTTTCAGAATGTGTCAAGCTAAAGATGCTCCAATTCAAGATTGGATTAAATTAGCAGTTTCTAGAGCTAGATTATCAAATACTCCTGCAATTTTCTGGTTAGATGAAAATAGAGGTCATGATGCAGAGATGATTAAAAAAGTTAATAAATATTTACCAGACCATGATACAAGTGGATTAGATATCTCTATTATGGCTCCACTTGAAGCTACAAAAGTTTCTTTAAAAAGAATGAGAGAAGGTAAAGATACTATTTCTGTAACTGGAAATGTATTAAGAGATTATAATACTGACCTTTTCCCAATCTTAGAGCTTGGAACATCTGCTAAAATGTTATCAATCGTACCATTAATGCAAGGTGGTGGACTGTTTGAAACTGGTGCTGGTGGTTCTGCTCCTAAACATGTACAACAATTCACTGAAGAGTCTTACTTAAGATGGGATTCATTAGGTGAGTTTATGGCTTTAGCAGCTTCTTTTGAGCATTTAGGTAATACTCAAAATAATGCAAAAGCAAAAGTTCTTGCTGATACTTTAGATAAAGCAACAGGAACTTTCCTTTTAGAAGACAAATCTCCATCAAGAAAATTAGGTGGTGTTGATAATAGAGGTTCTCACTTCTATCTTGCTATGTATTGGGCTCAAGAATTAGCAGCGCAAACTGAAGATGCAGAACTTGCAGCTGAATTTGCTCCAATAGCAAAATCAATGACTGAAAATGAAGATAAAATCATGGCTGAATTAGTTGAAGCTCATGGAAAAGCTTCTGATATTGGTGGATATTATTTACCAAATGAAGAAAAAGCAAATGAAGCATTAAGACCAAGTGCTACATTAAATGCAATTATTGGGTAACTTTTAATAGCTATTATTTTAAAGGTAGGTGTAAAAACCTACCTTTTTTTATTTACGAATTTTAAAGGAAAGATATGAAAAACAAAAAAGTTGGAATCATAGGAGTTGGTAATGTGGGTTCAACACTTGCTTATACTCTAGCGTCTAAAGGAATTTGTGAAAAGATAGTTTTAAAGGATATAAGAGAAAATGTCGTAAAAGCAATGGCTTTAGATATTTCGCAAGCTGCAAATGCAGCTAGCTCTGACACTTTAGTATTTGCAGCAAAAGATGCAAAGGACTTAAAAGGTTGTGATGTTATTGTTATAACTGCTGGATTACCAAGAAAACCTGGTATGAGTAGAGATGATTTACTTCTTACAAATGCAAAAATTATGAAAATAGTAGTAAAAGAGATAGAAGAACAAGCTCCAAATGCAATTATAGTAGTGGTATCAAACCCCTTAGATGTAATGGTTTACACAGCACTCAAAGTCTCAAACTTCCCAAAAAATCAAATAGTAGGAATGGCAGGTATTTTAGATAGTGCAAGAATGAGCCACTTTATTTTAGAAAAGTTAGGTTATGGTGCTGGACAAATAGATGCTTCTGTTATGGGTGGTCATGGTGATGATATGGTTCCCCTGCCAAACTTCTCAACAGTTGCAGGTGTTCCCCTTGATGCTGTTTTAAGTAAAGAAGATATAAAAGATATTGTAGAAAAAACAAAAAATGGTGGAGCTCAAATAGTAAAATACCTAGAAACTGGTTCAGCATACTATGCTCCTGCTCACTCTACTTCCCTTATGGTAGAAGCAATTTTATATGATAAAAAAGAGGTTTATCCCTGTGCTGTTTTATTAGAAGGTGAATATGGATACGAAAATATAGTTTCAGGAGTTCCAATTATGCTAGGAAGTTCAGGGGTTGAAAAAATTATAGAGCTCAAATTAACAGCTGAACAAAAAAAACTATTTAAAAAGTCTGTATCTTCTGTTAAGGAATTAGTTGATACACTAAATAAAAACAATTTTTTTGAATAAGGAGTAACTTATGACAAAAACATATGAAGTAAACAACGTAAAATGCGGTGGATGTGCAAATACACTAATCACTGCCCTAGAAAAAGATTATGGAAAAGTAGAAGTTGACTTAGAAGTAATTCCACGAAAAATCACTTTAGACATCGATGAAAGCCAAGAAGAGGCTTTAAAAGTAAAACTTAGAGGATTGGGTTATCCACTAGTAACAGATGAGCTCAGTGGCTTTGAAAAAGCTACTACGACAGCAAAAAGTTTTGTGAGTTGTGCTGTTGGTAAGTTTAATGTAGCTACTTCAAAAACTGAGTAGTTCATTATCTTTTAAAACCTCTCTACGTCAGTAAAAAATTTCTAATCCTCATTTACCCTTAGTAAACTCCGGTTAGAAATTTTTGACTTCCTTGATATCTTCAAAAATCTAACAAACTCTTTCAGTTTTTATATTACTAATATATTTTATTATATAATCTTTAAAATAGAAGGAATTAAAATGAATGAAATTGATGAAGGAATTGATTCAACAAAGAAAATTACTGAAGTAGTAGGTGAACTTATTAAACATGCAGGAGATACTCCAGAAATCAAAGAATCAGGTAAAAACCTAGGTCAAGCTGCATTAACAATAACAAAAACAATTAATAATGCATTATTACCTTTAGCTGCAATAAATTACTCTTTTGATAAAGCTAAAAAATACTTTTCCGAAAAATTTGAAAAAGACATGGAAAAAAAAGCATCAAAAATTTTAGAAGAAGATTTAGTTGAACCAAAAGCTTCAATTGCTGGTCCTACACTACAAGGACTTGCTTTTTCTCATGAAGAAAATAATCTAAAAGAAATGTACTTATCATTATTAACAACAGCTATGAATAAAAAAGAAGCTGATAATGCCCACCCAGCTTATGTAGAAATTATAAAACAATTAACTTCTAGTGAGGCAAATTTATTAAAATTAATTTTAAACTATTCAGGATATTTACCAATATGTCAAATAATAGAACGTAATACAAAGAATAATAGTGAACAAATTATTAAAAACCATATAACAAATGTTAAAGGAACAGAAAAAGACATAAAGAAAATACCAGCATCAATAGAAAACTTTATTAGATTGGGTTTAATTAAAATAAGTTATTCTCAACATTTAGTAGACTTAAAATCATATATATGGATTGAATCACTACCAATATACAAAGAAATTGTTGCATCTAATATAGATTCTCACTTAAATATCACATACAAAAAAGGATACATTGCACAAACTGACTTGGGAATTGAATTTTCAAAAGCTGTAGGTTTATCAGAAATTAAATAAGATTAAAAAGGGCAAAAACTTCACCTATTACAAAAATTGGAGTAAACTTGTAAAAGTAGAACTTTTATAAAAGGAATACACCATGAAAACTCAAAAACACGAACTTACCGTTGGTATACAAAAAGTTGATAGTAGTTTTTTACTTACTATAAAAGCAGTAGGTACTCTTACCCATGAAGATTATGAGACAATAACACCTATGATTGATTCTGCTATTGAAGGTATTACAAATCCTAAAATTATAGCTATTGTTGATTGTACTGAGCTTGATGGTTGGGAACTTGAAGCTGCTTGGGATGATTTGAAACTTGGACTTAAACATGGGAATGAGTTTGAAAAAATTGCCATAATCAATAGTAAAACTTGGATAAAAGTAGGTTCTAAAATAGCATCTTGGTTTATTCAAGGAGAAGTTAAAAACTTTGAAAATGAAATAGAAGCCTTTGAGTGGCTAAATATATAAGATACAGAGAAATATTATTCTCTGTATTTTACTGTAGAAGTGGTAGTTTATTTAACAACTCTTCACAATAGTCCCATTGTTCCAAGCTCTCTTTCCACTCTTTTGGAATAGCATTTATACCAAAATAAGCACCAAGTACCATACCAATCATAATACCTCTAGATGCATTATCTCCACCAACCATAGCATTTGCTTGAAGTGCCTTCTTAAGACCATCTTCTTTATTGGCATATTTTAAGATAAAGTAAATACTTCCAGGCATAGTTCCTTCAGTTGGACTAGCTTTTCCTACTTTTATAGGTTCACTTCTTCCCACATCCCAAAGTCTTGCCATAGAAGTAAGTGCTAAGTCATCGCTAAACTGTTCTTTTGATAAATCAGATTCAGGATTTGATTCCTCTTCATATTTTGCAATTGCTTGATTAACTTTATCTTGATAAAAACCACCCATAAGTTTTCCAACTTCTTCGATGGCAACTCTTGGTTTAGTTCCATTGATAACTTTGTTTGTAACTCTTGCAAAAAACTCTGCTCCACCTAGGGCATGAGCTTCTTTGTGAGTAAACATAGCTTTTTTTGCCACATCAACTAACACTTCTTCATCTTCATAATATGCATGAGCTGCAACATGTCTTATGGCTGTTGCATTTGAATATCCACCTAGGTCTTCAGCTTTTACACCTCTTTTAGCTTGGGCATAAGTTTCTCTACTCATAGTACAAATCCAAGAACCCCAACTATGTTCTAGTCTGTTCATCCAATGTGGAATAATAGCTTGTACATTAAAATCTTGTGGGGGATTTGCAGTTTTTGCTAAGTGCTCTAATATAAGAATATTATAATCCCCATAATCAGTAGTTCCACCAGCTTTTTTTCCTGGATGATAATTTTGTTCACCCCACCCTATTCCATGGGTCATTCCACCCATCATTTCACCGGGACTCATAAATTTTTCTATGGGTTTTTGCCCATATGCATTATATATTTTTTTTGCATCATATTCATAATGACTACCTAAACATAAAGCATCAGCAACAATAGATGCAAAAAAAGCACCTCTTATTGAGTCTTGTTTTGTTATATTGTTCATTTTTTGCCTATTTGATTTTTGATAGATATTAAAAAAGGGTCATAAAAAATATGACCCTTTAAATAGATTGATTAAGATTCTTACTATTTAAGATTTTGAGCTACAAAATCCCAATTAACTAGTTTCCAAAAGTTTTCTAAGTATTTTGGTCTTGCGTTTCTAGTATCAATGTAATATGCGTGTTCCCACACATCACAGGTAAGAAGTGGTGTTAAACCATCAGTTAATGGAGTTCCTGCATTTGCAGTGCTTATAATTGATAATTTACCACTTGAATCTTTTACTAGCCAAGCCCATCCTGAACCAAAATGAGTTACTGCTTTATTTGTAAATTGAGTTTTAAACTCTTCAACTGATCCAAATGCTTCAACTAAAGCAGCTTCTACATCACTAGAGATAGTAGAACCACCTGGAGTTAAACCATTCCAGAAAAAGTCATGATTAAATACTTGTGCAGAGTTATTAAAAAGCCCACCTTCAGAACCTTTTACAATTTCTTCTAAAGAAGCATCTTCAAACTTTGTTCCTTCTATCAAATTATTTAAGTTATTTACATATGTTTGATGGTGTTTTCCATAGTGGAATTCTAAAGTCTCTTTTGACATTAGAGGTTGTAATGCATCCATTTCGTAAGGTAGTTTCATTAATTCGTGTTTCATTTTAAATCCTTTAAAAAATATTAATATTAAAATGATACTGCTATAGAATTAAAAAACAATAATAAGATTAAATTAGTTTTTTATTTAAGAGTGAATTAGTCTTATTTAAGAATTGTAAAAAATAAAGGGTCAAGTGACCCTCTATATTAATTTAATAAGTCAACTAGTGGCTTTAAAGAAGCTTTTTTCTCTTCTTCATTCATAGAACCATCCATTGCTTCTTCTTTTACTTTTCCATTATAAATATTTGTAATACTACCATTTTCATCAATAATGTACGCAAAATAACTTGTTTTTGTAGTATCATCTAAATTTAAAGAATCAACCATAGAACCATCAACATCAAAAATCATAGGAATAGTTGGGTCATCATTCAACTCTTCAAGTTTCCCAGAAACTACCCATTTTTTGATAAACCAAGGTGCTTTTGAAATATTTGCAACCAAAACATATGGTAACTCTATTTCAAAATATTTTTTTAAGTCTTTTACGATTATTAAAGAATCATGATTACCTACAACCACTAAAGTCTTTTGACCAGTTTTAAATACCTCACTTGAAGATACAGGATTTTCTTTTCCTACAAGCTCCAAAGATGCAGGAACTCCACTTAAACTTAATTCAGTACTTCTATTAACATCATTTTTTACATCTTTTGGTTTTTCGGCTGTTAGGTAAACAAGTAGTCCAAAACCAACAATACCTAAAAATACTAATTTTAAAATATTTTTTAACAATTTTTATCCTTTTAATAAAATTGTAGGAGTTTAACTTTTTAATATAAATACAATATTAATAAACATTATCACTTATTTCTTCTAACCCATTTTTTAAATAATCTATCAACAGTAATTTCATCATCTAAAGTATCTTTTTTCTTTATAAAGTCAACAAGTTTTTTTGCTAAATAAGGAGACAAAACAAACCCTCTTCCTCCTACACCATTTAGTATAAAAAGATTATCATGTCTTATAAATCTATCACTTTTAACATGTGTACCATTTTTTAAGTATGGAAACATATTTAGAGTCTCTTTTGAATCAACTAAACTTCCTACTATTGGAAAATAATCAAAGCTACTAGCCCTTGCTCCAAAGTAAGTTTTTAATACTTTTACATCATTTAATGTTTTTATATTGTTAGCCTTTTCTAAAAGCTCTAATGTATCCTTTTTGTATAATTCATTTGTATAACCAATATTAGATAAATTACTTAAACTTGGATTTTCAAAAGCTTTAAAATCTTTTTCTAATTTACTCTCAAACCTATGATGTGTAGCCCCTATTGAAACTTTATATAAATCATTTGTAACTTTATTATATGAAGTAGAGATAGAACACTCTTTATGATAGTTAAAATCTATACAAGTTGTTGTAGAAATATCAATTCTTTGTCCCCATACAGCTCTTATGTTTATATATTCTTCATCAATTAGTTTAATATCAGAGCCAGTGGTTAAAATAAGATTTTTTGTCTTTATTTCATCATTTATAATCCAAGTTCCTTCTTTATATTTTATATGTTTCACTTCATAATTAAATATTTTATCTACATTAAGAGTGAGCTTTTTACATAGTTCATAAGAAAAAACTTGAGAGCCTATTTTAAAGAAAAATCCCCCTTCTTTCTCTTCCCATTCAAAGTCAAAATGTTTTTTATAAACATCAAACTTTAACCTATCATCTTCGTCTTTGGGAACTCTTAAAACACCTTTTTGCACAATAAGACTTTCATCTAAACTCTTATAAAAATCCACTGCGAAACTTAAAGACTTAGTCACTAGCTCTTTAAATTTGTTTGGTTTTCCAAGAAGTGGAGATAAAAAACCTCCTGCAACACCAGAAGCAAATTGTGCCACATCTTCAAACCTGTCTATTAAAAGTACTTTATCCTCTTTTAGAAAGTGTGATACACAAGAACCAGCAATTCCAGCTCCAATAACTACATAGTCATAATCTTTTGTTTTTTTCATGATTTTTTTAATAACCTAAAATTTGGTCTCCAATACCCTTTTCCGCCGTATAAACTAACGCATCTATATCCAGGTAATTTACTTCGGTAAAATTCAAGTCTCTCTTTTGTGGTTTTTCCAGTGTCACAATAAAATACAAATACTGTTTTATCTTTAGGAAACAGTGCCATTTCATAAGGGTTGTATTTTATACAGTTATCAGTATCAATAGGTTTTAATACCGTATCTACTAATAGAACATCAATGCCCTGTTTTTCAAGTTCATCTTTATAATTTAGGTACTCCTCTTGAGTCCATTCATCTTTTTCAAATATTTTTTCATTCATTTGATGATTTTAGTATATATTTACTTTTTTAGCAATTAATCTTATTTTTCGCTATTTTTTATAAAACCTTGATTGACTACGACTCAAGTTTGTGCTATAATAATATAAATATTATAACTTATATGGAGTTTTTATGGCAAAAAGTTTATACGAAACATTAGAGGTGAGTGATGGTGCCTCAACTGATGAAATAAAAAAAGCATACAGAAAATTAGCAAGAAAATATCATCCTGATGTAAATAAAGATAAAGATGCAGAAGAGAAATTTAAAGAGATAAATGCAGCATATGAAGTATTATCAGATAAAGAGAAAAAACAGCAATATGACCAGTATGGTGATTCTATGTTTGGTGGACAAAACTTTCATGACTTTGCAAGAGGTCAAGGTGGAAATGTAGATTTAGATGAAATCTTAAGACAGATGTTTGGAGGTTCTGGAGGCTTTGGTGGAAATGGTTTTGGAAACCAAGGCTTTGGAGGACAAGGTTTTGGTGGTTATAGTGAGCCAGATTTAGACATGAGCGCACAAATTACTATTGCCTTTGATATTTCTATACTTGGTGGAAAACAACAAGTCTCATTCAACAATGACTCTTTTGATATTAAAATCCCTGAAGGTATTAGAGATGGACAAAAAATCAGAGCAAAAGGTAAAGGTAAATCATACAATGGCAAAAGAGGTGATTTAATTATAAAAATAAATGTTGCTCCTAGTCCTGAATATACATTAGATGGAGATACTTTAACTAAATATTTTGATATACCTTTAAAAACAGCTCTTTTTGGTGGCAAAATAGAGATTAAAACTATTCATAAAACAATAACGCTAAAAGTACCAGAAAATACGAAACAATACCAAAGATTTAGAGTAAAAGAGCTAGGAATCTTAAATAGAAAAGTTGGAACAAAGGGTGATTTATATTTAAAAGCAAATATTGTATTACCTAAAGTTGCAGATTTAGATGAAGAAGTTGTTAATTTATTAAAAGAGAAATTACCAGAAACTATATAAAAGAGGACATTATGGATACAAACTCATACTCAGAACCCGTTTATTTGATTTCAGTAGTTGCACAAATTCTTGAAATACATCCACAAACACTAAGACAATATGAGAGAGAGGGTTTAATTACCCCCTCAAGAACAAATGGCAAAATCCGTTTATACTCTCAAAAAGATATTGACCATATAAAATATGTACTAAGACTTACAAGAGAGTTAGGAATAAACCTAGCTGGAGTTGATTTAATACTTCAATTAAATAAAAAAATAAATACCTTAGAAGAAGATGTTGAAAAGTATAAAACAAGATTAAGAGAGATTGATAAATTTGGAGTTGTACCCTCATCAAAAGCTTTAGTAATTAAAAAAAGCTCTTATGATATAGTGATTTTTGAAGAGTAGATAAGCTTTCTACTCTTATAAATGATATTGTACTACGTAATCTCTCATTAATGGAGGAACATCTAAATAGTTATCTTTATCTGTAACTATTGTTTGTTTTACACCATCATCAGTTGACTCTTGATCATTTTTTCTAGGTTCAGGTTTAGATTCAAACCCAGTAGCTACGATTGTAATCTTTACTTCATCTTTTTGTAAAGAGTCATCAGAAGTTGTACCAAATATAATCTCTGCATTTGAATCAATAGTATCATGTATTTTTTCCATAACATTATTAATAGCAAACATAGAAATTTGTGGGTGAATATTAAAATGAATCAAAATACCTTTTGCCCCACTTAGAGACATCTTATCAAGTAAAGGAGAGTTTGTAGCAACATCCAATGCTTTAATAGCAGCATCTTCACCTTTAGCTCGCCCTATTCCCATAAGTGCCATACCTTTATGCTGCATGATAGTCTTTACATCAGCAAAGTCAGTATTAATATCACTATTTCCAGGATTTAGAATAACTTCACTCATCCCATTTACAGCTTGATATAAAATATTATCGATAATTTTAAAGGCATCTTTCATACCAATATCTTTATCAACAATATCTAGTAACTTATCATTTGGAACAACAATAATAGAATCACTTACTTTTTTTATCTCTTCAAGACCTAGATTTGCTAATCCTGCTCTTTTTTTACCTTCCCAAGTAAATGGTTTAGTTACAACAGAAACTGTTAAAGCACCTATTTCCTTAGCAGCTTTTGCAATAATTGCAGCAGCTCCCGTTCCTGTACCTCCACCAAGTCCAGCAGCTATAAAAACAATATCTGCTCCTTCTAAAGTGTTTTTAATCTCTTCATAACTCTCTATTGCAGAATCTCTACCAACTTCTGGCTTCATCCCCGCACCAAGACCTTTGGTTAGCTTTACACCCAACTGTATTTTTTTAGGTGCTCTTGAGATATTTAAAACCTGTAAATCTGTATTTGCAGCAATCAAATCAATTCTTCGAGTACCCTCTTGAATCATGTGGTTGACCATGTTACAACCACCTCCACCAACACCAACTACAGTAATTTTTGCTACATTATCTGACAAAGTTTTATTTGGCATTTCTACTGTGATATCGTCCACTCTAAATAATCCATTATCCATTAAAACCACTCCGAAACTTTATTCCAAAATTTAGCCATACCTTTACCTTTATCAGTCTTTGATATTTTAGGTAACTGTGTAGTATCTTCAGGTTTAAGTTTTATATCCATATTTGCTTTTTGTTCAGCTTGCCTTATATTACGTTGAGCCTCTTTTAATTCTTCTTTTTGAATAATCTTTTGTTTTATTACTTTTCTTCTTAGTTTTTTATTTGAATCTAACTCGAAATTTCTATTTTTATCTAAAGAGTAAAAAAGAAGTCCTGAGATTGTTGACATAGTTGGATCATCAAAATTCATATATCCATTTTTGATATTTCTTGGATTTGCAACTTTTATAGGCTGATTTTCAAAAACTAAAGTAGCCAACTCTTTAATCCCTTTTAATCTACTCATTCCACCAGTTATAACAATACCCGCATCCAAATTATCAGCTATTCCACTTCTATTTAACTTCTGTTTTACTAATAATAAAGTCTCTTCAACTCTTGCATGAATGATATTTCTTATATCTACCAAAGAAATCTCTTCAGTTACTTGTTCATCACCAATTCTTGGGATTTTTATTTTTTTAATAGTTAGTTGATCATCTTCACTATTATTTGAAAGTAGGCTTCCATATTTTATTTTTATTAGTTCTGCTGCATTATGAGGTGTGTGAAGCATTACTGATAAATCATTTGTGATATGATTTGAACCAACTGGTATAAAATCAGTATATAACAAAGAACCACCTTTATAACATGCAAACTCTGTAGTTGTACTACCAATATTTATTACTAAGCTTCCAAATTTATTTTGTTGTTCATCTAAAACTGCAATTGCAGTTGCATAACTATTTAAAACAAAGTTAGTTATCTCAATATTTGATTCTTTAAAAGCAGATCTTAGGTTTGTCAATGCTGTTTTTTTTGCAGTTACAATATAAACAGATACTTCAAGTCTTGCACCATTCATATTTAAAGGATTATCAACATCTGCTGAATCATCAACTTTAAAGAATATAGGAATAACATGAACAATATCATACTCAGGAACAATTGTAGCATTGTATAAAGCCATTTGCATAACTTGATTTATCTCATGTTCTGTGATTATTCCATTTGGAACATTTACACTTCCCATACTTCTTATACCCTTAGTATAAGAACCAGATATGGCAACAACTGTTGATTCAATTGGTTCAGAAGTACTTCTTCTTGCTTTTAGGACAGCATTTTGTATAGATTTAGAAGCTAATTCAATATTTGTTATAAGCCCTTTATTAATTCCATCACTTGTTTCAATACCTGTACCTAAGATATTAATTTTATAGTCTAAATCATTTTTTGCAATAATTGCTGTAACGTCAGTAGAACCAATATCTATTGCTAGAAGAGTATTACCCAATTTTTACTCCTTGTGATCTAAAGATGAAGTAACTTCATATCTGTTTTCAAGATTCTTTACTAAGTTTGACATAAGCTCAGCTTTTTGTAGCTTTAATAATATATCTTTTACAGATTCTTCTTCTTTTGTAGTGTCTGTTGCTAATTTACTTGCAGTGATTTTATAAAGTACTACTTTTCCTGCTACTTCTATTTTTCCCTGTTTTTCTTTTGAGACAAAAAGTTTATTTAAAAAAGCATAAGCTTCGTTTGTATCTAAACCTTTGATTTTATTTACTGAAGTTCTAGTAATAAAGCCAAGATTTTCACCCTCAAAGTTTTCCATTGCTTCTTTAGCTAAAGAATTTATTTTTTCACTTCTTTTAATATCTAAATAATCTGCTTTTACCATATCTTTTGCCATATCAAAAGATAAAGGCTTTGGCGCTTGTTTTTCTATTAGTTTTACAATTGTAAAACCATCAGTTGCTTCAAAAGGTTTTAAAACAACTCCTACAGTAGAATTTTTAACTTCTTCTATGTTTTCAGGTGAAAAAGGTAATTCATTCTCAAAGATTGTTGTAGTTGCATCAAATTTTTCTTCATCTTTTTTAAGTGCTAAGTATTTTTTTAAAGCATCTCTTTTTGTAGATTTTAAACTTAATACTTTTATCATATCATCTTTTGCTTCTTCAATAGTCTTTATTTTTCCATCTTCTTTTTTATAATCAGTTTTAAACTTTGAATAATGCTCTTGCAACTCATCTTCTGTTGGAATAATCATCTCTAATGGTACTTTAGAAATAGCTAATCTATAAATATTTGTTGACATGTATTTTATTTTGTTTGTTTTCCAATAATTTCTTAAAATAGTGTCATTTATTTCAATGGCTATAGATTTAGGGTCTAATACTTTTATTGATACTTCATCTTGTGCAAAAAGTAACTTTGATAAGTTTGTAACTTCAATTGCAGAAGGATTTAGATTAAATAAAGATTCAACTTTTTGTAAAAGTAAATCTCTTTTTAAAGATTTTTCGTATTGTACTGCAGTTGTAGCATTTTGACTTAATACTCTTATGTAAAGTTCTTTATCAAACTTTCCATCTTTTATAAAAGCAGGCATTTGAACTAACTCTTTTGCAATATCTTCATTTGTAACATTTAAACCTAAATCATCAGCATAAGATAAAATAAGATTTTTTTGGATTGCTAAATTTATAGCTGCTTCTGGAAGTCCAATTTTTTTAGCCATCTCTTGGTTAAATTGATTTCCATACATTCTAGAATATTGTCCATAAAGTGATGAATATTCTCTTTGATACTCTTCAACACTTACTTTTCTATCACCTACAACAGCTACTGATCCTGAAGAGTTTCCATACTCATAACTTCCCCATCCAACGAAACCAGCACCCACGAACGCTATTGTACTTATCCAAATTGTAATTACTAACCATCTTTTGTGTCTTTGCATCCAAGTTATCATACTAATAAAATCCTCAATAAAATTTTAGATATATTACTCAAATATAGCTTTTGGAAATGTTAAACTGCTTAGCTTAGTAAATCATTTATAACAGATTCCCTTTTTGTGGTCTCTATTCTCTTACAAGCACCTTTGAAAGCATCCTCTTCTCCTACTATATAACACATACTTTTAGCCCTAGTAATTGCTGTATATAATAATTTTGTATTATGCATAATATAGTGGGAAAAGCTCATAGGAATAAGTGCATTATCATACTCCATACCTTGAGTTTTGTGTATGGTTAAACAATATGCAAGTGATAATAAAGAGTCCAAATCATCGAAGTTATAGAAAACTACCATATCATCATTTGGATAAAGTACAATACACTTGCTTTCTTCAAAATCTAGCTTAATAATAAGTCCCAACTGTCCATTAAATACACGGCGTTCTAAATATTCACTAGAACCAGTTCTATACATTTGCATTGTTTGGGATTGCATATTCTCATTTTTTATATGAATTACTTTATCACTTAGTTTATATTCATAAAGTTTTGTTTGTTTTGACTCTTCCCTTGAACTATTAAATATTTTTTGAAGTTGATTATTTAGGTTCTCAACCCCTAACATTCCACCTTTCATGGGAGTTATTATTTGAAAAAGAATAAGTGCTTTTGAGATGTTTTTATCTTTTATTAAAGTATAGAACTCCTTGATATATGCACTTGATATATTTAATATCATACTTAATATTTGTTCAGAGTTTTGACCTCTTAAATTTGAAAAATCATTTTGACCTAATGAGTTTTTTGAAGCATAGTAGTTAGATATAGAGACATCTAAAAATTTAAAATCTTCATAATTTCCATTATATTCAGGGACATTCCCTTGCCTAATCTCATTTGCAATTACTGCTATGGCTTGATTTTCATTTTGTCTATATATTTTTGTAAGTTTACAAATTGGAGCTAGTTCATGATTTATAGAATCACTTAATATATTTCCAGCACCAATAGCCGGCAACTGCCCATCATCTCCTACTATTATAAAAATTGTATCTTGACCAATTTTTGATATGATTTGATAAAACATAACAGAATTTACCATCGAAGCTTCATCTAATAATATTACTTTATAGGGGAAATATTCATTCTCTTTATGCTTTACAAAAAGTGATTGTATTGTAGAACTATTATATCCTGTAGTATCAGCTATTCTTTGAGCTGCAATACCACTTAATGCTATCGCAATAATATCATCATAAGAGTTTATCTCTTGAAGAAGTTCTAGAATTGCCCTACTTGAAGTTGATTTACCAGTTCCGGCATAACCTATAAGAAATAGTGTTTTATGACCTTCGTTTATTAGTTCTACTGCTTTTCTTTGCTCACTACTTAATGTAAAACCTAAGCTTTTCTCTCTTTTATCTAAGTATTCATCTATATTTGAAACTATTTTTTTCAAATACATATCATTTTCTCTAGCTCTAAAAAACTCTAGGACTCTTTTTTCTGCAAAATATAACATTGACGGAGCATATCTATTCTCTTTTGTTTTATAAATATCCTCTTCAAGTTCCATTTTTGTCAAGGCATTTTCATAAAGCATCTCTTCATTTTGAAACCTTAGTGCTTCATCAAGTAATCTAAAAAGATGATATTTATCAATTGAAGAGTTTCCATTATTATCACAATACTCTCTTAAAGTATAGTTCATACAAGCCATTATTCTGAAGTCTGATTTTTCATCAATACCTAAAGCTTTTGCAATCTCATCTGCTCTTTTAAAACCAATACCTTTGATTCTAATTAATACATAAGGATTTTTTTGAATAACTTCAATTAAGTTTTCTACTTCACTAAACTCTGAATAAATTTTTGTAATAAGATTTGATGTAACACCAAACTTTGATAAAAAAGAACCTAATTCACGCAAGTGTTTAAATTTTTGCCAAGAGGCTTTTATAGTTGAGAGTTTTTTTTCTCTTATACCTTTAAAACTTAGAAGTTCTTCTGGCTTATTGTTTAAAACTTCTACAAGCTCTTCTTCTGTGTATTTTTCTAAAAGTTCTAAAGCAACTTTTCGCCCTATTCCTTTAACTATTTTTGTTAAAAAGAAATATAACTCTTGCTCTTTTAACTCTAATGTATCAAAAGCAAATTGGATTCCATATTTTTTATGAGTTACCCAGTTACCCATCAATATTATATTTTCACCAACTATCTTTTCAATATCTGTATCAAAATATGTTCCACATATCTTCTGATCATTATCTAACACAGCTATACAAAACCCTGTGTCTTTATTGGAAAAGAGTACTTTTTTTAAAGTTCCTGAGAGTTTAAAACTTTTGTTTTCATCTTCCATTAATATCCATCATCAAATTTTTTGTGTTTATGTTTATCTTTTTTATAATTAGCTTGGTTTCTATCTTTTTGAAGTAAATTTGCCTCTTTTAGAAGTCTAGTTCTCTCTTCTTCAAAGTCATCTGTATGATTTTCTAAATACAAAAGGGTCAAATCAATAAACTTTTTTAAACTTAATAAATAAGCAGAAGTCAATTCAACTTTTTTTACTCTTTTTGTATCTTCAAAGTTTTTTAATGTTCTTTGTTTAAAAATTTCAAAATCAAAATCTTCTAGCTTTAAAAGAGATACTGTTCTTGTAAAAAACTTCTCTAAAACTCTTATATATCTAATCCTAAGCTGTTTTTCGTGTATCATTAAAAAAGTTCATCTATTTTTTCTAATGGTCTTGCAATAACTGCGCTTCCATCTTTTATAACTATTGGACGCTCAATTAGTTTTGGATTATCAGCTAAAGCTTGAATTAGCTTTTCTTCATCATTTTCATCTTTTAAGTTTAACTCTTTATAGATATCTTCTTTTGTTCGCATAAGACTTCTAGCACCCATACCTAACATTTGAAGAACTTCTTTTATATCTTCTTTTGTTAATTTTGCGTCCATGTATTTAATAATACTTAAAGCTATTTTCTTCTCTTCTAAGTAATTTAACGCATCTCTTGATTTTGAACATCTAGGATTGTGCCAAATAGTTATATCTTGCATAGTTTTCCTCTATTCCAATTTTTTTCTTATTATACCAAAAAAGATTTATGATTTAATTTTATGCTATACTTACTACTATGTTAGTATCAACAAATACACAACTTAATATCTTAGTAGCAAATAAAACAAGTAATGCTGTAAAAGAGGTTTTAAAAGAGGCTGATGTAAAAACTCTAACAAGTCAAAATAAAGACTTCAATGTCTCAACACTACTAAAAACCCTTTTTAATAACGTTCAAAACAGTACAAAATCAAATGAAACTGTGCTTAATTTATTAAAGAATTCAAATCTAAGTAAAGATTTAGGTTCATTTACTTCAAATTTGCAATCATTAGTAAAAGCCCTACCAGATGATAAAAGTACACAAGAATTAAAAACATTTTTACAAAAATTTTCAATCACTCCTGATCAAGCCACACCCAAAAATGTAGAAGGTCAAATACAAAAAAGTGGGATATTTTTAGAATCAAAACTTCTAAATCAAGTAAATAATCCCGATAGTAAAAATCAAAATAGCCTATTAAATGATATGAAGGCTGTTTTACTTAAGACAAAAGCACAACTAGAAACAATCATAAGTAATCAAAGTAAAAATCCAACTCCACAAAAAGCAGAAGTGGCACAAAATAATGCTCAAGTTACACAAAATGTAAGTAAAGAGAATATCAATACAACTGAGACTTTAAAACAAATAGATAAATTATTAACTCAATTAAAAAGTCTTGATACTTCAAACATTAAAGAACAAGTTACAAAACCAAATATAAATAGTGAAGCAAAGCCAACACAGCAAGCAACACCTGCTCAAACTATAAAGCCTGATTCACCTTTAATCAATGACATCAAAACACTTTTATCTAAAGTTCAAGCTCAATTACAAAACCAAGTAGCAAATCAAACACAAACTCCACAAAAAGCAGAAGTGGCACAAAATAATGCTCAAGTTACACAAAATGTA